>DATMDB010000157.1:0-3329 GCA_035558075.1 Burkholderiales bacterium | reverse complement strand
AGAAACTCACCCACGCGGTAGGCAGGCTCAACGACGCGGCGATTTATATAGATGAGAGCGGGGCGCTCACCGCGCCGCAATTGCAGGCCAGGGCGCGGCGTCTGCACCGCCAGTGCGGCGGCTTGGGCCTGCTGGTGGTTGATTACCTGCAGCTGATGTCGGCGGCGAGCGAAGGCGAGAACCGCGCCACCGAAATTTCGCAGATTTCGCGCTCGCTGAAAGCGCTGGCGAAAGAACTGAATGTACCGGTGGTGGCTCTCTCCCAGCTCAATCGCAGCCTTGAGCAGCGCACCAACCGCCGGCCCATCATGTCCGATTTGCGCGAATCAGGCGCCATCGAGCAGGATGCCGACTTGATTTTGTTTATCTATCGCGATGAGGTTTACAACCCCGAGACCAAAGATAAAGGAATGGCGGAAATCATCATCAGCAAGCAGCGCCACGGCCCGATCGGCACAGTGCAGCTGACCTTCCTCCCCGAATTCACCCGCTTCGAGAATTACACCCCCGGTTATTAAATCTTTTCTTCTGACTGCACCACTTTCATCCGGAAATGGTGAGTTGCCAGGACAGCCTGAGGAAAATTAGTAAACCTCTCGGGCCTGCTATTGAGTCACTTCGCCGGTGGGCTCGTTTTTGGCTTTAGGCGGTTTGGCTTTGCGCGATGATTTGCGCACTTTCTCTGCACCTGCTTCGCCCGGAACCTTTACCGCGGCCACGCTGCGCAAATCCGGAATGATGATGACGGTTCCGGTGGGAGGCTCTTGTGGCTGGCCGTCGGGAAACACCCGCGGGTTGTACTGCACAATCGCCCACACCATTTTTTTCTGGTAAAGCGGTTCTTTGGGGTAAATCTTCTGCGCGATATCGGCCAGTGAGTCGCCGGAACGCATTGACCAGTAGATTCCTCCGCCTTCGGGCAGCGCGCCCGGACGAGGGGACCCCTCGGGCGATCGCGGCGCAGGCTCCGGCTGGACGGCCAGAACGTTGCCGCTGCGTGTCCCGAGCAGTACAGTGAAGTCGCGTGAAACCTGTAGTTGACCCGGGCATTGGACTTTCAAGAGCAGGTTGAAACCGTTGTCGCTCATCGGCTGCGTGGTGGTGACGCTGACGGTTTGCTTGCCGTCGCGCGTATCCAGCGAGACGGCGGCATCGGTCAGATACGGCAGCTTGTTCTCCGCTTCGGTATCGGGCTTGTCGAGCGAGAGGCACTGCTGAGTAATGGCCTCGCCGGCGCCGGTCCGAATTTCAGCATAAGCTTGAAGGGTTTCGTCGCGGAAAGACTGCACCTTGAGATTGCCAATGCTGATGACCGCGTGGGCATTTGCAGCCGTGAGGGACAAAGCCGCGCTGCAAAGCACCAGGCGCAAATTTATGAAAAAGTTTTTCATCACAATATCTCCGCTGCGTAATCGGCAAGCCGCGATCTTTCCCCGCGCAGCAGCGTGACATGTCCGCTGTGCGACCAGCCTTTAAAGCGGTCCACTACGTAAGTCAAACCGGAGCTGCCTTCAGTGAGATAAGGCGTATCAATTTGCGCAATATTGCCAACGCACACTACCTTGGTGCCAGGCCCGGCGCGGGTAATCAGTGTTTTCATCTGTTTCGGGGTCAGGTTCTGGGCTTCGTCAATAATCAAAAATTTGTTAATAAAGGTGCGGCCGCGCATGAAGTTCAGTGATTTTACCTTGATGCGCGAACGAATCAAATCACGAGTGGCGGCGCGCCCCCATTCCCCCGCTTCGTCATCGGTTTTGTTAAGCACGTCAAGATTATCCTCCAATGCCCCCATCCACGGGGTCATTTTCTCTTCTTCGGTACCCGGAAGGAAGCCGATATCGTCGCCCACAGGCACGGTGATCCTTGTCATGATTATCTCAGTATAAACCTTATGCTCCAGAGTTTGCATCAAGCCCGCGGCCAGGGTGAGCAGGGTTTTTCCCGTGCCTGCTTGTCCAAGCAGGGTGACGAAATCGATATCCGGGTTCATCAGCAGATTCAACGCGAAGTTCTGTTCGCGGTTGCGCGCGGCGATGCCCCACACGTTATTCTTCTGGTGTGTGTAATCCTTGAGCGTTTCCAGTACTGCGGTCTTGCCGCTCTGTTCCTTGACGCGGGCATTAAACGGCTTGCCGATCTCCTGATAGATAAACTCGTTAACCAGCAAACTGGGGCAGAGCGGCCCCCTCACGCGGTAGAAGGTATGGCCGGACTGCTGCCACGATTCTATTTCATTGCTGTGCTTGTCCCAGAAATCCTCGGGCAATTCCTGGAACCCGGTATACAGCAAATCGGTATCTTCGAGCACCTTGTCGTTGAAATAATCCTCGGCGGCAAATCCCAGCGCGCGCGCTTTGATGCGCATGTTGATGTCTTTGCTGACGAGAATCACGTGTCGCCCCGAATAGGTCTCCTGCAAGTGCTTTACCACGCTGATGATCTGGTTGTCGCTGTACCCGCCGGGAAGATGGGCGGGAAGGTCGCCGTTGATCACCTTGGTTTGCAGGAACAAGTGCCCGGTTGCATCCTTTCCACCGTGCGTTTCAAGGGAAATGCCGTCTTCCATATTGGTGTAAGCATCGCTCACGATTTCGTCGAGATAACGGCTCGCCTGACGTGCGTTGCGCGCCACTTCCGACATGCCCTTTTTATTGTGGTCGAGCTCTTCCAGGGTGGCCATCGGCAGGTAGACATCGTGTTCCTGGAAACGGAACAGGCTGGTCGGGTCGTGCATCAGGACGTTGGTATCGAGAACGAACAGCTTGGTTTTGGTGTGCAGGCGGGTGACAACAGAAGGGGGTTTTCTCGGAATCATGTCGTATTTTCCATTAAGTAATTATTTCAAAGATTGCAGGTACGCTAAAACGTCCTGCGCATGGCCGGCTACTTTCACGCTGTTTCGCCTTGAAGTTTTCGGGATACTTCAGGCTGTCGCGCGATACGCCGTAAATAGCGCAGCCCAGCGCGCTGTCCTTCGAATAGATGTAAATGATGAGAAGTTTGCCTGTGGAGGATGAAAGGCGAAAAAACTTGTTCCCGGTTGAGGGAAGTTAAAAATCGGGGAAGGCCTGGTTAATCATTATCATTTATCGCAGTTTATAACACCCCTTTGCGCTTGACAATCGTGGCCTGGGTTCTGCAGATGGCTTACCCGGCGAGGAATTCCTTGGTTTGCAGCATGAGCGTTTCGCTGGCGCCGGGCAATTTGCCGAGCGCCACTTCGTGCCGTGGAAGCTTCCTGGTTTCTAGCGAGGCATAAAGGTCGCGGGTTGCTACCAGTTCATAACCTTGCGCGCGCCAGCCTATTAGCAGGCGCTCGAAAAGCGGCG
>DATMDB010000156.1:0-3418 GCA_035558075.1 Burkholderiales bacterium | reverse complement strand
TTGCACGGCGCGCGTTATCGCATCATGCCTGACCGCATTGAAACCGGTACTTTTCTGATTGCGGCAGCGGCCACCGGCGGGCGCATCCGCCTCAATGATACGCGGGGGGATGTTCTCGATGCGCTGCTGGAGAAGCTGCGCGACGCAGGTGCGCAGATCGAGACGGGAGAAGATTGGGTGGGCATCAAGATGAACGGGGAACTCAAAGCGGTAAACGTGCGAACTGCGCCTTATCCGGGTTTCCCCACCGACATGCAGGCGCAGTTCATGGTGTTGAACAGCGTGGCGCGCGGCGCTTCCGCCGTCACCGAGACGATTTTTGAAAACCGCTTCATGCATGTCCAGGAACTGCGGCGCATGGGAGCCAAGATCGAGGTCGATGGCAATACCGCAATGGTGCAAGGTGTTACTCAACTGGATGGCGCCAAAGTTATGGCGACCGATTTGCGCGCCTCGGCAAGCCTGGTGCTCGCGGGAATGGTCGCGCGCGGTGAAACCGTGGTGGACCGCGTCTATCATCTCGACCGCGGCTATGAATGTATAGAAGAGAAACTGTCGCAGCTGGGTGCCCGCATACGCCGCGCGCATTGATTTTCAAAGAAAACTTCTCCGCGCCGCCTGTTCTGTGCGGTAAAATGCACCTTTTTTGAGGACGTCCTGTGTCCGGTATTACCCTTGCCTTATCTAAAGGCCGCATTTTCGACGAAACTTTGCCGCTCTTGAAAGCGGCAGGCATTGTCGCGCTCGACAATCCGCAATCCTCGCGCAAGCTGATACTTGCCACCAACCGCGCGGACATCCGCATCATCATCGTGCGCGCGTCCGATGTGCCCACTTACGTTCAATACGGCGCTGCGGATCTTGGCGTCGCCGGCAAGGACGTGCTTGATGAGCATGGCGGCGCCGGGCTGTACCAGCCGCTGGATTTGGATATCGGCCGCTGCCGCATGATGGTGGCTGTGCCCGCAGGTTTTGATTATGCAAGCGCAGTGCGGCAGGGCGCGCGGCTGCGCGTCGCCACCAAATACCTGCAAACCGCGCGCGAGCACTTTGCTGCGAAAGGTGTGCATGTTGATCTCATCAAGCTCTACGGCTCGATGGAGCTCGCCCCGCTTACCGGGTTGGCCGACGCAATCGTGGATCTGGTAAGCACCGGTAGCACACTGAAAGCCAATAACCTGCAGGCGGTGGAGGAAATCGCGCCGGTTTCCGCCAGGCTCATCGTCAACCAGGCGGCGCTGAAACTGAAACGCGAGGCAATCAGGCCGCTCATTGATGCATTTGAAAAGGCGGTGAGCCGTGGCTAAGCTCAGGCGTTTTTCGACAGCCCAGCGCGATTTCGAACGCAGGCTTAAGGCGCTGCTTGCATTTGAAGCGGCGCTGGATGCCAAGGTGGATACTGCCGTGGCCAAAATTCTCGCTCAGGTGAAAACGCGCGGGGATGCCGCATTGCTCGACTACACGCGGCGCTTTGACAAGCTCAAAGTGAAAAGCGTGCGCGAGCTGGAATTGCCGCGTGCGCACCTCGCCGCCGCTTTGCTTATGCTGCGCGCGCCGCAGCGGGATGCTCTGGAAACGGCGGCGGCGCGCATTCGTGCTTATCACGAAAAGCAGCTTGTCCAATCCTGGAACTATCGTGATGCCGACGGCACATTGCTTGGCCAGCAAGTGACGCCTCTCGAGCGGGTGGGCATGTATGTTCCCGGCGGCAAGGCGACTTATCCGTCCACCGTGCTGATGAATGCGATTCCCGCCAGAGTGGCGGGAGTGCGCGAGGTCATCGTGACGGTTCCGACTCCCAACGGTGAGCGCAGCGATTTGGTGCTTGCTGCTGCCGCAATCAGCGGTGTAGATCGCGTGTTTACCGTTGGCGGCGCGCAGGCGATAGGCGCGCTGGCTTATGGCACCAAGACCATTCCGCAGGTAGATAAAATCGTCGGCCCGGGCAACGCTTATGTCGCCGCGGCGAAGCGGCGCGTGTTTGGCGTGGTCGGCCTCGACATGGTGGCCGGGCCTTCTGAGATTCTGGTGATTTGCGACGGTCACACCGATCCCGACTGGGTGGCGATGGATTTGTTCGCTCAGTCCGAGCACGACGAAATGGCGCAGGCTATCCTGCTTTCCCCTGACGCAAAATTCATAGATGCGGTTGAGAGGAGCATCAAACGCCTCCTGCCCTCGCTGTCGCGCCGGGAAATTATCCGCACTTCCCTAGAGAAACGCGGCGCGCTGATCGAGGTGAGGGATCTTGAAGAAGCATGCACTATCGCCAACCGTATCGCGCCCGAGCATCTCGCGCTCTTCGTGGAAAACGCAGAAAGCTGGGCGGCCAAAATCAACAATGCCGGTGCAATTTTCATCGGCCACTACAGTTCGGAGGTTTTAGGAGATTACTGCGCCGGGCCGAATCACGTACTGCCGACGTCGCGCAGCGCGCGCTTTTCCTCGCCATTGGGCGTGTACGATTTCCAGAAGCGTTCAAGCGTCATCAGCGTATCCAAGGAAGGCGCGGTAAAACTCGGCAAAATAGCGGCGGAACTCGCCATGGGAGAGGGTTTGCAGGCACACGCCAGGTCCGCCCAATACCGCATGAAATAGCGGCGCAACGCATTGCAACCATGGCCAAATCTCCTGAACAGCTCATACGCGATGATATTCGTGCGTTGAGCGCCTATCACGTGCCGGAGAGCACGGGATTGTTGAAGCTCGATGCAATGGAGAACCCACATGCCTTGCCTGCGCTATTGCAGGCTGAGATTGCGCAATTGGTGAGCCGCGCCGCCATCAACCGCTATCCCGATCCACAGGCATGCCGGCTGAAAGCGCGGCTGCGCGAAGCAATGGAAATTCCTTTGGACATGGAAATCATGCTCGGCAATGGTTCCGACGAGCTGATTCAAATGATCGCTTCGGCGGTCGCAAAGCCGGGCGCAAGCATGTTGAGCGTGGAACCCGCATTCGCCATGTTCCGCATAATTGCAGCCTGCGCCGGGCTGCGTTACGAAAGCGTGCAGCTCAATCGCGACTTCACGCTGGATGTCGAGGCGGTTATTGCTGCAATCAACCGGTATCAGCCAGCAGTGATTTTTATCGCGTATCCCAACAACCCGACGGGTAATCTGTTTGACAGTGAAGGATTGTCGCGCATCATTAAGGCGGCGCCTGGCTTGGCGGTGGTGGATGAAGCATATCATGCGTTTACCGATGAAAGTTTCATGCCGCGCCTCACCGGTTACCCTAATCTCCTCGTGATGCGCACGCTTTCCAAACTGGGTATGGCGGGATTGCGGCTGGGCTTTCTGTCAGGGCGCACGGAGTGGATTACACAACTGGAAAAGCTGCGTTTGCCGTATAATATAAATGTGCTGACACAAACCGTTGCCGAAAAGATTTTGCAGCGCATGGATGTATTGCTCGA
>DATMDB010000155.1:0-5332 GCA_035558075.1 Burkholderiales bacterium | reverse complement strand
CTCAATCAATAAAGAGCGGGACACTACTCCCTCCGGCTATCGCGAACACATCGGTACCGGTTCAAACAATGGAAAAAGTGCTGACGGAAAATCCGGCAATCTCGGAGTCTTTGCTGGGACTTGCTTCACGCATGAGTCTGGAACTCAATACCGAGCCACGGGAACACGAACCGGTGGGCAAGTCGGCTGCTAAAACCAAGAACGCTGCTGAACCGGTAGTCATCGCGAAAGCCAAGCCTGTCGCCGAACGGCAATCTTCTCCTGCCATCAGCAAGCAGGTCAGGCAAGAAACCCCGCAACAGCGGGCGGAAGAGGAATACCGCAAAGCTGTTGTATCGTTGCAGCAAGGCCAGCCGCAGGAAGCGCGGGAAGGCTTCAAACGAGCTTTGAAGTACAACCCGACTTTTGCGGCCGCGCGCTTGGCGCTCTCAGGTTTGCTGCTGGAGAGTAGGCAGATGGTAGAAGCGGAACACGTGCTGCGCGAAGGGCTGGAACTGGATATCAGGCAGCCGGGGCTTGCCATGATGCTGGCGCGCGTGCAAGTGGATAAAGGCGACATACAGGCCGGGCTTGAAACTCTGCAGAAAACACTTCCCTATGCAATAGGCAATGCTGACTACCATGCTTTCATGGCGGCATTGCTGCTGCGCGAGTCACGGCATACCGATGCGGTCGAGCATTATCGGGCTGCGTTGAACCTCAAGCCTTCCGGTGTGTGGTACATGGGCCTCGGGATTTCATTGCAGGCCATGCAGCGCTTGCCCGAGGCGGAGGATGCTTTCCAGCACGCGATCTCATCCGGCACGCTTGATCCAGAGTTGCAGGCGTTTGTCGAAAAGCGGTTAAAACAGATATCCATCAATAAGGGGTAAGGAACCTCTGATTAAGTTCTCCGCGGAGAACTTAATCAGAGGTCCTTAAGGTGGCAATGTACGGGCCACCACCCACACGTTGACTTCAGTCGCTCCCCGTTTGCGCACCGCTTTCGCGAGTTCGTTGAGCGTGGCGCCGGTAGTCATCACGTCATCGATCAGCGCGACTTTTTTTCCGCGCAAATCCGTATTACAGATAAAAGCGCCGCGAATGTTTTTGGCGCGTTCTTTCCAAGGCAGCCCGGCTTGCGGCGGGGTGTCGAGAATTCTGCCGCAGCTATCCATCAGCAGGCTCACGCCGGATTCCCTTGAGATAATCTTGGCGATTTCGAGCGCTTGATTAAAACCACGCTCGCGCAGCCTTACGGCGGAAAGCGGTACCGGAATCAGGTAATCCAGTGGGACGTCGGCCTCGGATAACAACGCCGCAGCGAGAATCGGAGCGAGCGCCAGATTTCCTTGGTACTTGAGAGCTTGAATCAGGGCATCAACCGGAAAGCTATAGCTGAAGGCGGCGCGGGCGGAGTCAAAAGCGGGAGGTTCGCTCAAACAGGCGCCGCACACGTCCCCGTCAGGAATTGGCAGCGCACACACTCTGCAGCACGGCGTGCGCAGATAAGGCAAGTGCTCCTGGCAGGGGGTACATAAGCTCTGCGCATGACTCTCGGCCCCGCATAATACGCATTCCCGTTGTATCAGGCTTTGCGCAAATTTAAGGCAGTTGTTTAAAATATCGATTGCCGAAATTGACAATTTAATAGAAATCTTTGAAGATGCTTTAAATTTTAACTATAGCCTGAATCTTTTCAAAGCTCACTTTATCCACACCATGACCCAGACCGCTCCCGGCCAGAACCCGCTTCACGATGTGCCGCCCAAGTGGCGCGTGGCAGAGGTTGAAGACCTGTTCGCAATGCCTTTTAACGATCTGATTTACCGCGCGCAGCGAACACACCGCCAACACTTTGACGCCAACGCGGTGCAGCTCTCGACTTTGCTTTCGATCAAAACCGGCGGCTGCCCTGAGGATTGTGCCTACTGCCCGCAGGCGGCGCGCTATCACACCGGAGTTGAGAACCAGGAGACGGTGCCGCTGGACGCCGTTGTAGCCGCAGCGTGCGCTGCGAAGGAAGAAGGCGCGACGCGGTTTTGCATGGGCGCTGCCTGGCGCGGCCCGAAGCAGAAAGACCTGGATCAAGTGCTTGAAATGGTCAGGGCGGTGCGGGCGCTGGGACTGGAAACCTGCGCGACGTTGGGGCTGCTCAAGGAAGGCCAAGCGGAACAATTGCGCGAAGCGGGCCTGGACTACTATAACCACAATCTCGACAGCTCCGCAGATTTTTACGGCGAAATCATCTCTACCCGCGACTATCAGGACCGTCTGGATACGCTTTCGCGAGTGCGCGGAGCGGGCATCCATGTCTGCTGCGGCGGCATCGTCGGTATGGGAGAGACGCGCCGCCAGCGCGCGGCGCTGATTGCACAGCTTGCCAACCTTGATCCCTATCCCGAAAGCGTGCCTATTAACAATCTGGTGCAGATCGAAGGCACGCCGCTCTACGGCACTGAAAAACTGGATCCCTTGGAGTTTGTGCGCACTATCGCCGTAGCGCGCATCACCATGCCCAAGGCCATGGTGCGGCTTTCGGCGGGACGCGAAGCCATGCCCGAAGAACTTCAGTCGTTATGTTTTCTTGCGGGAGCGAATTCGATTTTCTACGGCGATAAACTGCTGACTACCGGCAACCCGCAGACGCAACAGGACAGAGCGCTCCTGGATAAGCTCGGCATACGCCCGATGTAACTTTTTCGAAAAGCCGAGGACAAGCATGGGATAGGTTCTATACATGTTCTTCACCCATCTGCGCGATCAACTGCAGCATCTCGAAAGCGAGGGCCTGTTACGCTACAGGAGGATGGTAGAAGGCCCTCACGGCACGCATCTGAAAGCTGACGGGCGGGACTTCGTTTCATTCTGCAGTAACGATTATCTCGGTCTGGCTTCCCATCCTCTGCTGGTTGCCGCTGCACGCGAAGGCGCTGAGTTATACGGCGTGGGCGCCGGCGCCTCGCACCTGGTGAGCGGACACAACAAGGCGCATCACCTGGTTGAAGCAAAACTTGCGGAGTTTGTCGGATTGCCGCAAGCCTTGCTGTTTTCCACCGGCTACATGGCGAACCTCGGGGTGGTGACCGCGCTCGTCGGACGTGATGACGTGCTGTTTGCCGACAAGCTCAATCACGCTTCGCTCAATGACGCGGCGTTGCTATCAAGAGCGAAACTACGGCGTTACCCACATCTTGATATGCGGGCACTGGGAAAGCAGCTCGCTGTGTCCGGCGGGAAACGCAAGCTGGTGTTGAGCGATGCGGTGTTCAGCATGGACGGGGACATTGCCCCGGTGCCGGAACTTCTTGCCATGTGCGAGCGCCACGATGCGTGGCTTTTGCTTGACGATGCGCACGGCTTCGGCGTGCTGGGCAGGGAGGGCGGTGGCGCGCTGTCGCATTTCCGTGTGAACTCTCCGCGTATCATCTACATGGGGACGCTGGGCAAGGCGGCAGGCGTGTTTGGCGCATTCGTTGCGGGTGAAAAGGAAGTCATACAAACCCTGATCCAGCGCGCGCGCAGCTATGTTTACACCACTGCGACGCCGCCGCTCTTCGCGCACACTTTGCTGAAAAGTCTGGATTTGATCCGCGCTGAAAGCGCGCGCAGGACGCACCTTGCAGATTTGGTTGCGCTTCTTAAAAACCGCCTGCGACTTGAACATTGGCGTCTATTGCCTTCGCAGACTCCGATTCAACCTCTGATTATCGGTGAGTCTCGCTCAGCGGTAAAAGTGAGCGAAGCGCTGACTGAAGCGGGAATCCTGGTTCCGGCGATCAGACCGCCTAGCGTGGCCCAGGGCACAGCACGGCTTAGAATTTCGCTTTCCGCAGCCCATTCCACCGATGACGTCGGGCGACTGGTGAGCACTCTGCATGAATTGGAAAAAGAAATTGAACCGCAGAGACGCTGAGGCGCAGAGTTATTTATACGTTAATTCCCCACGTCTCTGCGCCTCTGCGGTGAAAAGGTTTTGAATTGACTTTGCACATTGAATCCGCGGGCGATGGGCCGGATCTCGTGCTGCTCCACGGTTGGGGACAGCACAGCGGCGTGTGGGACGGGGTGCGCGGCGATTTGGCGAACTGTTTCCGCGTGCATCTCGTGGATTTGCCCGGGTATGGCCAAAGCGCTGCGTGCACGCCCTATGTACCCGCGGAACTTGCCCGCACCGTGGCGAAAGCAGTGCCGCAAGCGGTTTGCGTTTGCGGCTGGTCGCTGGGCGCGCAAGTCGCTCTGCGCTGGGCGCTCGATTCCCCCGGGCAGGTGAAGCGCCTGGTACTGGTTGCTGCGACGCCGCGCTTTGTGCGTGCCGCCGGCTGGCCGAGTGGAATCGAGGCGCAGGTGTTGCAGGAATTTGCCGTGGATTTGCAGCGCAATGTGCGGACAGCACTAACCCGCTTTGTGTCATTGCAAACCCGTGGGGCGAAAGACGCTCGCAGACAAAGCGCCTGGCTGCGCAAGCGCTTGTTCGCAGCTGCCGGCCTGGAAGTGCTGCAAGGGGGTCTGCAAATGCTGCTGGACACCGATATGCGAGAGGAAATGCGCGAAGTGAAACAACCGGCGCTGCTGTTGCATGGCAAGCGTGACGAATTGGTACCCCTGATGTCCGCGCACTGGTTGAAGCGGCATCTTGCCCGGGCGAAATTAGAAGTATTTGAAGACTGCGCTCATGTGCCGTTCTTGGCGCAGGATGGAAAATTTGTGAAGCTGGTATCGGAGTTTCTCGATGAATGATGCAGACCCGTTCGCGATAGACAAGCGCCTGGCACGGCTTGCTTTCGAGCGCGCAGCGGCGACTTACGATGAAGCCGCGGTATTGCAACGCGAAGTGGGTGCGCGCATGATGGCGCGCCTCGACTACATCAAATATCTTCCGCAGTCGATACTCGATGCCGGCAGCGGCACCGGCCGGGGCAGCCGTGAACTGCTGCGGCGTTATCCCAAAGCAAGCGTGCTGGCGCTCGACATCGCGTGCGCCATGCTGCAACGCTCGCAAAAGCACATGCCGCGGCGCTGGCTGCCATTTTTGCCGCGACCCATCGCTCACGTATGCGGGGACATCGAGCTTGCGCCGCTGAAAAGTTCGAGCACAGGCATGGTGTGGTGCAATCTAACGCTGCAATGGGTCAATCAGCCGCAACGGGTGTTTGCCGAAATGCACCGCGTATTGCAGCCCGGCGGGCTGTTCATGTTCAGCACTTTTGGCCCGGATACGCTTAAGGAATTGCGCCAGTCGTATGCGGGAACCGATGATTACAGCCATGTGCTTCGTTTTACAGACATGCATGATCTCGGCGATATGCTGGTGGCGACGGGCTTTGCCACGCCGGTTATGGACATGGAGCAG
>DATMDB010000154.1:0-6092 GCA_035558075.1 Burkholderiales bacterium | reverse complement strand
GTCGGCTCAGTTCGGGTGGCGCAAGCAAAAAATGTTATATTGATACGATGAAAATAGCGGTCGCTCAAATCAATGCTACGGTCGGCGATCTTGCCGGCAACGCTGCGAAAATCCTGAACTTCGCCGATCGGGCCAAAGCCGGAAAAGCGAGCTTGATGGTGACGCCGGAATTGTGCCTTTCCGGTTATCCACCTGAAGACCTGTTGTTGCGCGAGGGCTTTTATCGCGCTTGCCAGGAAACCCTGCAGGATTTGGCGCATAAAGTGCATGGCATCACCGTGGTGGCAGGCCACCCGCTTGCGGTTGGAGAAAAGCACTATAACGCCGCCTCGGTAATCAGGGATGGCAAAGTCATTGCCACTTACCATAAGCTAAGGCTCCCGAATTACACCGTATTCGACGAACAGCGCTATTTTGTCCCGGGAACAGAGGCATGCGTGTTCGAGCTCGAGGGGGTGCGCTTCGGCGTGAATATCTGCGCAGACATCTGGGAGCCGCACGCGGCGCGAAGCGCCACACAAGCGGGCGCGCAAGTGCTGTTGGTGCTGAACGCTTCCCCTTATCACATGAACAAGCAATCCACGCGCTACGAGGTGGTGCAGGAGCGCGTGCATGAAACCGGAATGGCGATTATTTATGCCAACATGGTCGGCGGGCAGGATGAGCTGGTGTTCGACGGCGCTTCGTTCGCGGTTAACCGGAAAGGCGAGCTCACACACCAATTTCCGGCGTTTGTCGAGGGGCTTCACTGGGTGACGCTGGAAAACGGCGTTCCTGTCCCCGGCGACAAGGCGCCGGCGCAAACGCTGGAGGCTACCGTGTACCAGGCATTATGCCTGGGAGTGCGGGATTATATTACGAAAAACGGGTTCCACGGCGCGCTGATAGGCCTCTCCGGCGGCATTGATTCGGCGTTGACGCTCGCCATCGCCGCGGATGCGCTGGGCGCGGACAAGGTGCGCGCGGTGATGATGCCTTCGCCCTATACTGCCAATATGAGCGTGGAGGATTCACGCAGCATTGCCCAAACCCTGGGGGTGCGCTACAGCGAGATTCCCATTCAGCCGATGTTTGATCGGTTTCTCGGCGCGTTGGCGGCCGAGTTTGCCGGCCTGCCCCCGGATACCACGGAAGAAAATTTGCAGGCGCGCATCCGCGGCACCCTGCTCATGGCGCTATCCAACAAATTTAACGCGATTGTGCTCACCACCGGCAACAAAAGCGAAATGGGCGTGGGTTATGCCACGCTTTACGGCGATATGGCAGGCGGATTTGCCGTGCTCAAGGATATTGCCAAGACCCTGGTGTACCGGCTTGCGCACTATCGCAACAGCGTGTCCCAGGTGATACCGCAGCGCGTGATTGAGCGTGCGCCTTCTGCGGAATTGAAGCCCGATCAAACCGACCAGGACAGCCTGCCGCCATACCACACCCTGGATGCCATCATGGAGGCCTACGTGGAGCAGGACTTGAGCCCTGAAGAAATTATCCGCGGCGGTTTCAGCGCGGATGATGTGCGGCGCGTGGTGCGGCTTGTTAAATCCAGCGAGTACAAGCGCCGCCAGTCACCGGTGGGTATCCGCATTACGCACCGCGGTTTCGGCAAGGATTGGCGCTATCCGATTACTTCCAAGTACCGGGATATCTGATTCGTCCCAGGGTTCGCTGCGGCTTCATTTATCTATTTTGTTTTTAGCACTATACTAAGGAACCTCTGATTAAGTCCTCCGCGAATTGCGTTGCTGGCAAAATGCGGAAGGATGCGAGGCGCGCGACGAAGGTCGTAGCCAGGACTACGACACCGAGGAGCGCAACGACGCAGACGCCGCATTTTGCCGCAACCCGGATGGGACGGGGCTTTCCGGGCGGTCTGCTTTGTCGCTCGGCTTGCCAAGGGGGTCTGGCCATTGGCTGCGCCTCGCTTCGCGCATCCCATTCCGGAAGGCCACCGTCGCAAGCGCGTGGGACTTAATCAGAGGTTCCCTACCCTGAATCTTAGCAGTTGGAGAAACCAGATGAAAAAAATCGAGGCGGTGATCAAACCCTTTAAGCTCGACGAAGTACGCGAGGCCCTGTCCGCAATCGGGGTAAGCGGCCTGACCGTTACCGAAGTGAAAGGTTTTGGCAGGCAGAAAGGCCATACCGAACTTTATCGCGGCGCCGAATATGTGGTGGATTTTCTACCCAAAGTGAAAATCGAAGTGGTGGTGCCGGAAAAACTCGCCGACGCGGCAATCGAAGCGATCGTCAAAGCTGCACGCACCGGCAAGATCGGTGACGGCAAGATTTTCGTGACTTCAGTGGGGCAAGTGGTGCGCATCCGCACCGGAGAAACCGACGAGGCGGCGATTTAATGAGTTGAGCATTCGGAATTCGGTGCTGGTGTTTGATTTTTTCTCGCTCGGCCAGGCTCAACTCTCAGCCTTTCAGCAGCACAGTCATCGCGCCGCTCCCGCCGTCCACCGGACGCGCTTCGCAATACGCCAAAATTTCTTCACGCTGCGTAAGCCAGGCACGCACCTTGTGCTTGAGCACCGGCTCCTGGTTTTTCGAGCCCAATCCCTTGCCGTGAATGACGCGCACACAGCGCAGGCCGCGTTTCGCGCTGCTGTTCAGAAACACGACCAGGCTTGAGCGCGCCTGGTCGCTGTTTTGCCCGTGCAAATCCAGTTCGTCCTGAACCACCCAGTGGCCTCGGCGCAATTTTTTGAGGACCTGCCGCGACAGGCTGGGCCGCAGGAAAGATGCTTCGTCGCCGGATTCCTGTGGAGGGACCCAATCGGAAAGCGATTCGGAAAGCGCCGCCTGCTCGTCGCGCAAGGTTTGCAAGGGCAATGGAGGAGGAAGTTTTGCCGCCGGTTGCACGCGCCCGCTATGACGCAAAGGCTTGGCGCCTTCCACCGCCTGGCGAAACAGCTTGCTTTCCTCTTCCGGCAGGGGTGCCTCCTTGCCGGAATCGCCTTTACGGGTATTCATCCTAGATTGTCCAGATATTTTTCCGCGTCGATCGCCGCCATGCATCCGGAGCCTGCGCTGGTCACCGCCTGTCGGTAGACGTGATCCTGCACATCTCCTGCGGCGAACACTCCGGGAACGCTGGTTGCCATGGCGTTTCCCTGATTGCCGCCCTGGGTGACGATATAGCCGCTGACCATTTCCAGCTGCCCTTTGAACAGTTCGGTGTTCGGTGTATGGCCGATAGCGATAAACAAGCCTTGTAAATCAAGCTTGGCGATCTCGCCGCTCTTGACATTCTTCACGTGGATCCCGGTTACACCGCTGTTGTCCCCCAGCACTTCTTCCAACACGTGGTTCCAGGCGATTGTCACATTGCCTTTGCGGGTTTTTCCCATGAGCTTTTCGATCAGGATTTTTTCCGCGCGGAATTTGTCACGCCGGTGAATCACGGTTACTTTTCTCGCGATATTCGATAAATACAACGCCTCTTCCACTGCGGTATTGCCGCCGCCCACCACCGCCACGTCCTGCCCTTTATAGAAAAATCCATCGCAGGTCGCGCAGCCGGATACACCCTTGCCCATGAACGCCCGCTCGGAAGGCAGGCCCAGGTATTTGGCGGAAGCGCCGGTGGCGATGAGCAGCGCATCGCAAGTGTAACTGCCTTCGTCGCCGATCAGCTTGAACGGCTTTTCAGAGAGTTTCACGGTGTGAATGTGGTCGAAAATGACCTCGGTATCGAAGCGTTGCGCATGCTTGAGAAAACGCTCCATCAATTCCGGGCCTTGCACACCCGCGACATCTGCCGGCCAGTTGTCCACATCGGTGGTGGTCACGAGTTGCCCACCTTGCGCTAGCCCGGTAATCAGTACCGGTTTAAGGTTGGCACGCGCGGCATAAACAGCCGCGGTATATCCGGCGGGACCGGATCCCAAAATCAATAGACGGGAATGTTTGGCGGGTTTGCTCATAATCATGGAGCAAGCTAATGCGGCATCATACCCAGTGGCATAGCATCCAGTATATGGGCGGCAAGCCGGTTTTCAACTAGCGCGGCTTCTAGACGCAATCTAAAACGTTTGCGCGAATTTAGCAGTAATAGACAACCCTGTCGAGTAACCCTAAGAAGAACGGTATTTTTTCTCCCCGTATACTGTCCTATAATCATTAGCGTATGATTCAGTCTCGAGGAGGATTGATGATCGGCAGCATCGCGGGGGCAGTCGGCGGATTAAGCTCATGAATACTTCAATGAACGAACTGCTGGGAAACGTGGTGTTGTTTTCCGGCTTGCAGGAGGAAGAGCTCAACGCGATGTTGCGCGTTGCTGTGGCGAAGAACTATGCCAAGCACGCCATCATTTTGCGCGAGGGCGACAAGACTGATGCGCTTTACATCATCACCTCGGGCAAGGTGAAGGTGATGTTAAGCACCGGTGGCGGCAAAGAAGTCATTTTGGCCATTTTGGGCAAAAGCGAATTCTTCGGAGAAATGGCGCTTCTTGATGAACAGCCTCGTTCGGCCGATGTCGTAGCCATGGAACCTACGCAATTGTTGGTGATCTCGAAGACGGATTTTATAAACTGCCTCGCGCACAACCCGCAAATGTCCTTCAGGATCATGCAAGGTCTGATACATAGGCTGCGCGGCGCCGATAGAAAAATTCAAAGTCTGGCGCTGATGGATGTTTACGGCAGGGTAGCGCGAACCCTGCTTGAGCTTGCCAAGCCGGAAGGCGGCAGGCTGGTGGTTGGCGAAAAACTCTCGCAACAGGACCTTGCCGACATGATAGGCGCCTCGCGCGAAATGGTGAGCCGCATCCTGAAAGATCTCTCGCTCTCGGGGCATATCCGCTTTGAAGCCAAAAAAATCATAGTAAATCAGGATTTGGCTGGGAAGCTGGCAAAGGCCTCAAAAATGTGACAGGAGTGCGCTGTGTTAGCGCTCATACCCGATGGTTTGAGCGGGTTTTTAATCAGGCCGCCCCCGCTTTTCAAGGAGGGGCTGTTTTATATGCAAAGCAGGTGGCATAAATAACCCATCGTTGCGCCTTCAACTTGATATAATCAGAGCTGCAAGTTGAGTCGCAAGGCAACGATGCTTTCCCCTTACAGCAAATCCAAATCTGGCGCGCGCAGACCGCTGCCGCCCAAGCTCGCGGCGCTGCTGCGCGAATCGTGGTGGCTGGCCTTGGTCGCGGTGGCGCTGTATGTGGCGCTGGTGCTGGTAAGCTACGATAAACTTGATCCCGCCTGGTCGCACTCGAGCAGTGTCACCGAGGTGCACAACTTGGGAGGCCATGTCGGCGCGTGGCTTGCCGATATTCTGCTCTATGTTTTCGGAATTTCCGCTTACTGGTGGGCAGTGTTTTTTCTGTTCGCCACCTGGTGGGGCTATAAGCGCATCGACAGCGTGAATCTCAGCGACCGCCGCTCGTTTTTCATTGCCGCCTGCGGCTTTGTTATCCTGCTTATTGCCAGCAGCGGAATGGAAGCGCTGCGCTTTTACAGTGTCAACGCGGTGCTGCCGCTTGCACCCGGCGGCATGCTGGGCTCCATCATCAGCAAAACGGCGGTTAACGCCCTGGGATTTATCGGTGGCACGCTGATTTTGCTGATGCTGATTGCCATTGGTATCACTCTGTTCAGCGGTCTTTCTTGGGTCAAGCTGTTTGAACGTCTCGGCGGATTTATCGAAGACAGCTACCTGCTCGTGATTCGTTCCTGGCGGAACCGGCGGGATAATCGCGAAGGTAAAGTGGCGTTGAGCCGGCGCGAGGAATTCGTGGAGGAAGAAAGAAAGCGTTTCGAAGATCACGAGCCGATACATATCGAGCTGCCGTTTGGCGAGATCCCCAAATCGGCGCGCGAGGAGCGCGAAAAGCAGGTGCCGTTGTTCGAGGACTTGCCGGACACGCCGTTGCCGCCGTTGCATCTGCTCGATAAGCCGGGCGAGGATGTCGAGGCGCTTTCCCCCGAGACGCTGGAGTTCACTTCGCGGCTCATCGAGAAAAAGCTGATGGATTTCGGGGTGGAGGTGAAGGTAATGGCAGCTTACCCGGGCCCCGTGATCACGCGCTACGAAATCGAGCCCGCAGTCGGAGTGAAAGGCAGCCAGATCGTGAATCTGGTGAA
>DATMDB010000153.1:0-3650 GCA_035558075.1 Burkholderiales bacterium | reverse complement strand
TAATTCATAAGAGCAGGTTTTCCTTGCGCTCGGATTCGTCCAGCCTGAACACAGTATAGCGCGACAGCCTGACGCCTTCCACCCAGAAGGTAGGGGACAACCCCGCTTTGCGTTTCAGTTGCGCCATGAACAATTGCGGTGTGGGCAGGCTCTCCCACATCTGCGGCAGAAACGTGCTGCGCTGATTTTGGTATTCGAAAATAATACCGTCAATCTCCGGGCGCAGCTGGTTCAGGGCGTCTTGTTCGTTTACAAAACAAATCGGCTCTATAGGAGACAGCAGCGATACCTCGATCCTGGTATTGTCGAATTCCTCACCGGTCAACGGCTCAAAGCGCGGATCGTGAAAAGCCGCGGCCAGGGCATTGGCCTTGAGGTCTGCGAGCAGTGGGCGTTGCGCTTTAAGTGAGCCGATACAGCCGCGCAGATCGCCATTCATTTTAAGCGTGACGAAGCAAGCTCCCGGCTCGTGCAACCACGGCGCGGATTCGTCCGCCGTGGCTTGCCGGCCCAATGCCTGGCCTATCGTGATCCGGGCGATGGGCAGAACAAATCGCTCTGCGTTAGTGTACATGTGGTGCGCCCTCGTTAAACGCGAACGCTGCATAACCCACGACCCGGCTGCGGTCACCTGCGGTATCGCCTGAATTGCGCAAGTCCAGAAGTTCCGGCCTGAGGCAGCGGCGTTGCGCCGCGAGCAACAGCCCGTTTACCGGCGTTGCGCCGCAAGCCTGCTGGTGGCTGACAGACTCTCGCAAATCCAGAATCGCTTGTGCCGTGGCTTGGTCTACCCGGCGCGCGGTTTCGTAAGGCAGGTAATGGGATAAATCGGAACTGACCACGATCAGAGTTTCTTCGCCTCCCCACACCAAATCCAAGACATCAGCGATTTCATCGGGTGTGGCATCTCCGACCGCGAGCGGGACCAGAGTAAATTTCTCCAGTACGGTCTGTAAAAACGGCAGATGGACTTCCAGAGAATGTTCGCGGGCATGGGCTGGCTTGCTTTGCAATACCTGGGGCAGTCGGGACAGCGTTTCCACACTGGGCTCATCTAGCGGGACCATCCCGAGCGGCGTGGCAAACCCATCGACATCGGGCAAGGCCAAACCCTGCACCGCGACGAAGTGCGCCGGCCCCAGCAGCACCACCCGTTTAATTTGTCTGCGGGCCGGTTCAAGCCGGGCGTAAGCATTTGCCGCGACCGGGCCCGAATAAATATAGCCCGCATGTGGGACGATGAGCGCCTTGGGAATCACAGACTGACGCTGCCTTACTGCGCCCAGCAAGGCGGCAACCTCCTGCGCCAGCGCTTCAGGCTGGCGTGGGTAGAAGCTGCCGGAGACGGCAGCGGGACGAATCCGGTTCATCGAAGACAAGATAGCAATACGCCAGCTTTAAGTATAATAGATGCTGACATTGCCGCCAGATCAAGCATGCGCCTTGCGCATCAGTTTAGACGCTTCTTTCAGCAGAAAATCCTTGAATGCCTGGGCTACCTTGGAGAGGCGTTTCTGGCATCGGTGCACCACATGCCAGTGGCGCCTGAGCGGGAATCCCTCCACGTCAAGCAGCTTGAGCCGCCGCGTTTCCAGTTCCAGTTCCACCGTGTGCAGCGAGACGACGCCTAAGCCCATGCCCGCCTGCACTGCCTGTTTGATCGCCTCGTTGGTGCCCATTTCCATTCCGGTATTGAGCTTGATGCGATGCTCCGCGAAAAAGCGTTCCATCGCGCCGCGCGTGCCGGAGCCGATTTCCCGCAGTAGAAATGTTTCCTGCTGCAGCTTGATGAGAGGAATTTTGCGTTGCTTGGCCAAGCGGTGATTGGGCGGGGCAATCACCACCAGCTGATTTTCCATGAACGATTCAGCGGCGATGTCGGCGTCTTGTGGCGGCTGGCCCATGATTGCCAGATCGGTTTCGTTATCTGCCAACTGCTTGAGCACCGCTTCGCGGTTGGAGACGTTCAGGCTCACTGCCACCTTGTTGTGCAGTTGGCAGAATTTGGCGAGCAACTGCGGCGCGAAATAATTGGCGGTGCTCACTACCGAGATATTGAGCTTGCCGCGTTCCAGCCCTTTCATCTGATCCAGCACCGCTTCCATTTCCCCAAGCTGCTGTGCAATTGCGCGGCTGTACTGAAATAGTTCGCGTCCTGCTTCGGTCATGTAGATGCGCTTGCCCATTTGTTCAAACAGCGGCAGCCCGATGTTGTCTGCGAGCTGTTTGATTTGCATTGAAACCGCTGGCTGCGACAAGTAAAGCTCTTCCGCGGCGCGCGAAAAATGCAAGTGGCGCGCCACTGCTTCGAACACCCGCAGTTGACGCAAGGTTAAATGCAACATCAGCGGAATCCTTAAGGCAACTTGCCTAATACTATAATAAAAATCTTATTACAACAATCAAAACACGTGACTATCATTTATGATTATTTGGGGTACTATTATCGTGTTTGAACATCATATTCAAGGAGATGGTCATGGGCGGGCCGGGCGCAGGAACGATCAAGGGCAAAGAGCGCTATAAGGCGGGAGTCATACCCTACAAGACAATGGGGTACTGGGAACCCGGCTATGTGCCCAAGGATACCGACCTCATCGCGCTGTTCCGCATCACGCCGCAGGAAGGCGTTGATCCCGAGGAAGCCGCCGCTGCGGTGGCGGGCGAATCTTCCACCGCCACATGGACCGTGGTTTGGACCGATCGTTTGACCGCCTGCGAAATATACCGCGCCAAGGCCTACCGCGTGGATGCCGTCCCCAACATCCCCGGGCAGTATTTCGCCTACATCGCTTATGACCTGGATTTGTTCGAGCCGGGTTCAATTGCCAATCTCACCGCCTCCATCGTCGGCAACGTATTCGGCTTCAAGCCGCTCAAAGCGCTGCGCCTGGAGGACATGCGCATGCCGGTCGCTTACCTCAAGACTTTTGGCGGACCTCCTACCGGCATCGTGGTGGAACGCGAGCGGCTGGATAAATTCGGCCGGCCGTTGCTAGGCGCAACAACCAAACCGAAATTGGGGCTTTCAGGGAAAAACTATGGGCGTGTAGTGTATGAAGCGTTGAAAGGCGGCCTCGATTTCGTAAAAGACGATGAAAACATCAATTCGCAGCCTTTCATGCACTGGCGCGACCGCTACTTGTATTGCATGGAAGCGGTAAATCACGCTTCCGCCGACACCGGCGAAGTCAAAGGGCATTACCTCAATATAACCGCCGCAACCATGGAAGATATGTATGAGCGTGCCGAGTTCGCCAAAGAACTGGGCTCGTGCATCGTGATGATAGACCTCGTCATCGGCTATACCGCGATCCAATCCATTTCCAAGTGGGCGCGCAGGAACGACATGATCCTGCATCTGCACCGCGCGGGGCACGGCACCTATACGCGCCAGAAAGCCCACGGCGTCAGCTTCCGCGTGATTTCCAAATGGATGCGCATGGCGGGAGTCGATCACATCCACGCCGGCACCGTGGTGGGAAAGCTTGAAGGCGATCCCAACATGGTGCAGGGTTTCTACAACATCCTGCGCGAGACGCACAATCCAGTTGATTTGCAACGCGGCATTTTCTTCGAACAGGACTGGGCAGGCTTGCGCAAAGTCATGCCGGTGGCGTCTGGCGGAATTCATGCCGGGCAAATGCACC
>DATMDB010000152.1:0-2432 GCA_035558075.1 Burkholderiales bacterium | reverse complement strand
CATTTTGCACATGCCTTTTTAACACGCGGCTTAGGTTATTTTTTGCCCACCATGTCTTGCGGTTTCACCCATTGGTCGAACTGCTTGGCGGTGACAAAGCCGAGCGCGATTGCCGCATCGCGCAGGCTCAATCCTTCCTTGTGCGCTTTCTTGGCAATCTGCGCCGCCTTGTCGTAGCCGATGTGCGGATTGAGCGCGGTCACCAGCATCAGCGAATTGTTGAGAAGTTCTTTTATGCGCCCGCGATTGGCTTCAATGCCCGCTGCGCAGTTGTCGTTGAAGCTCACCGCGCCGTCGGCGAGCAGCCGCACGCTGTGCAGGAAATCGTGGATGACGAGCGGCCTGTACACATTGAGCTCGAAATTGCCCGATGCTCCGCCGATATTGATTGCAACATCATTCCCGAATACCTGGCAGCACAACATGGTGAGCGCCTCCGACTGAGTGGGATTCACCTTACCCGGCATGATGGAGCTGCCCGGCTCGTTCTCGGGAATTCTGAGTTCGCCCAGGCCGCAACGCGGTCCGCCCGCCAGCCAGCGCACATCGTTGGCGATTTTCATCAATGAAGCCGCGAGCGTCTTCAATGCGCCGTGCGCGTGCACCAGCGCGTCATTGGAGGCGAGCGCCTCGAACTTGTTGGGCGCGGTCATAAAAGGCAATCGGGTCAGCCGCGCGAGTTCTTTGGCGGCTTTGGCCGCAAACTGCGGATGGGCGTTCAAGCCCGTGCCCACCGCGGTGCCGCCCAGCGCGAGTTCGCAAAGATGCGGAAGCGCCGCATCCACGTGCGCCAGGTCGTGATCGAGTTGGGAGACATAGCCGGAAAATTCCTGCCCCAGGGTCAACGGTACAGCGTCCTGCAAATGCGTGCGGCCGATTTTGATGATGGAGTCGAATTTCTGCGCTTTTTTATTGAGCGTGTCGCGTAGCTTGCGGACGCCGGGGATCAGCCGCCGGGTGAGCGCCTGCACCGCCGCCACATGCATCGCGGTGGGGAACACATCATTCGATGATTGCCCCCGGTTGACCTCGTCGTTGGGATGCACCAGGCGCTTTTCGCCGCGCTCCCCGCCCAGCAATTCCGAAGCGCGGTTCGCCAGCACCTCGTTCATGTTCATATTGGTCTGGGTCCCGGAGCCGGTTTGCCACACCATCAACGGGAATTCGCTGTCGTGGTGCCCTGCCGTCACTTCATCCGCCGCCTTGATGATGGCTGCGGCTTTTTTCGCATTCAGCACGCCGAGCTCGCGATTGACTTTGGCGGCCGCCCGTTTCACCAGCGCCAGTGCATAGATGAGATCGAGCGGCATGCGCTCACCGGAGATTTTAAAGTTTTGCAGGCTACGCTGAGTCTGCGCGCCCCACAGTTTCCCGTCAGGCACTTTGATTTCGCCGAAGGTATCGCGCTCGCTGCGGAACTTGCTCATGGCCATCTCCCTAAATGCGCCTGATCAAATTATAACCGTTGGCGCGTCCGAGATGGCGCGGATCGCCCGAGGCCACAACAATCAAAATAAAGACTCAACCGGCCCACCGGCCTCGGACGCACGCAGGATTGCCAGTAACGGCGTTAAGCGGCACGCCGTAGGCGCGTCCGTTTAGAACCGCTTTTCAGATCTTTCGCAACGACCTTGCGCAATTCATCATTGATTCGCGTTTGATAGCCACGGCCCTGCGCCTTGAAAAAGGCGATTACGTCGGTGTCCAGACGAACAGTTGTAAGGATTTTGGTCGGAGCCTTTTGGGGGCCTCGGCCACGCTTGAACACCGGGGGCCCAAGCATCTCTTCCGACCACAGCGGGTTGTCCGGATCAAACCGTTTATTTGAAGTAGTCTTTGGCGATTTCAAAGTAATAGCGCGCTTCATGTTTTTCCGCCTTGCGTAAGGAAATGATGTGTGGACCCGTGCGGCGTTCGGTATAGACCAGCACCACCACGTCGCCCCCTAGTAAACCGAAGGTAACCAAGCGTTTCTCTTGGTAACCGCGGCGCACGTCTTCGCGAGTGATCGTGAAGTTGTCCCAGATCGCCTCACACCCGACGAAATTGAGACCGTGATTTTTGATGTTCTTCCGGCGTTTCGGCTCGTCCCAGGTGGCCACAATTAAATTGTAGTAACAGAATAATCGCTATGCAAGGATAATTTTAAAGATCTAACCCGCGAATCCGTTGCTCTCTGTACCCGCTTCAGTATTCGGCCAGGACTGCCAGTAGCGGCGGCGTTCTGCGCGGTAAGCCTGCGCTGTAACACCGCGCGAATCGAAATCGAGCGTGAGCGCGCCGTTCAGATCGGAACGGTAAATTTTACTGCCGAGTATCTTATAGCGCTCCACTATTTCGGCCTTGGGGTGGCCGAAAGGGTTGCGGTAGCCGACGGTGAAAATCACCGTCTTCGGCTGGACTTGTTGGAGGAAAATTTCCGTTGATGAAGT
>DATMDB010000151.1:0-2176 GCA_035558075.1 Burkholderiales bacterium | reverse complement strand
ATCTCGGGCCACCGCCACGCCCGCCATTTCAACGGCTCCGGTGGCAGTGAACGTCGAGCCCATCTGGATGCTACCCGGAGCGAATTAGAATTCCCCCCGCATCTCCTCGGTCTTTCGATGGCTGTCCACCTGATAAAATTTCGCCCAGGCATTGGTGAGAGAGAAAACCAATGGCTTGCCGATAATCTTCGCTTGCAGGCAAAGCAAAGGGTTGATGCCGTACGTGCCGCCGTAACGAATGCCGGCGCTGAATCCTTCCGAGCCGATGATGGTCTTCAAACTCTGCTCGTCATAGGTTTGCTGGTCGGTGAAGCCGACGCTCTTTCTGCATTCCATTTCCTCTTCAACGGCTTCCTTGCCGCTCTTACCCAGACCGAGAAAAAGCGAGTCCTGCTCGGCAAGTCCGCATTGAATATCAAAATTTTTGATGCCGTTAACGAGGCGCTCGATTCCGCGTAAGGGCGCGTCCCAGATCTCCCGCGCGGCTTTGGGTCCGAAGTGGCGGACCAACTGATGCAGTTCCAACTCGCTGTCTGGGGTGAGGAATCCCGCGCTGCGACCGGCCGACCCGCCGCCCACGATGTTCCGCTCGATCAGCACCACGCTTTTGCCTTGCTTCACAAATTCCGCCGCCGCGCTGATGCCACTGACACCTCCGCCGACGATTAGCACATCGCACCTCAGCGATTTGCTCAACGGCGGACAATATTTGAACTGCTTGATCAGCAGCGTGGTGAACCACCAGTTTTGATGAACTAAGGACATAGGAGTGAGTTATGCGCCGGTTTTCATTTTTGGTGTCATGATGAGTCTTGAAATCAGGTTTGCATGGCCACTTCTCTGTTGGCGGGAGCCCATTCTACCACCAGCCGGTACCCAACCGCGATGCGAAACGGAGTTGCGCTGAATTGCGTCAATGGCCGTCGCTGAAGAGGTAATTCGTCCACGAACTCATGCGGAGAAGCACCTTTCGCAAGAGGCCCAGGTGATGCATGTGGTGGGTGTAAATTGCGACTTGAGCGGTGCTGCCCGGCACAATCAAATATTTTGAGATGCCTTCTTCCGGTTCGATCGCGACGAGGATACGCCCCTCGCCCTTGATTTGTTCAGGATCAATGAGGTTGCCGCTGGGTTGAAGCTGGCCTTGAGGGATGAAGGCGCCGACGGCGGTGACTTTGCCTTTGAAGAATCGTCCCGGCACCGCGGGCAGGATGAATTCGGCCTGCGATCCCTCCTCAATCCGCTGGGCGCTGTTTTGCAGAAAAGCGGCCACGAATTTCGGTTTTTCATCGTGCAAAAAAACCATCACCGGCCGCAGCGGCAGCGATGCTGCATACATGCCGGGACGCAAAAAATTCTGCTGGATCGTTCCGTCGGTCGGCGCGCGCACGGTGCATTGTTCGAGGTTGAACTTCGCGGTATCGAGTTCGGACTGGAGGCGGGCTACGTCGGTATTGACTCCCTTAACGGAGGCTTCCGCCTGCAACAATGCGCGGTTGGCTTCGGACTGGGCACTTTGCGCGCTCGCTTCGGCGGCATTGTAATTGTTCTTGGCCTTCTCGAATTGAACCTGGGCAATAGTACCGCTTTCGAGCAGCTTTTTCGAGCGCTCGAAGACATCCTTGGCTCCGTCCCGGTCTGCCAGAGCAGACTCCAATTTCTTCTGAGCCGAATCCGACCCTGCTCGCAACTGCTTGGTGGCCTGGACTGCATCCGCGAGCGCTGCCTCCTTGGCCTTCACCGCGTTTTCGAACGGTTCGGGTTGGATGCGAAACAGAACATCGCCCTTTTTCAGCTTCACGCCCGATTGGGCGGGAACCTCGATTACAATCCCGCTGACAGCGGGAACGATCGGCGTGGTATGGAAGTAAAACCGCGCCTGGCTGCTGAAAGGATGATTGTAGTTCATGCCCAGCAACAGCGCGCTGAGTAAGGCGATGCCACCCAGCGCGGCCGTGAGCAAACTGAATCCGTTGACCGGGATCTTGAATAGTTTAAACGCGCCGTAAGCAAACGCGGCGTAGGTGAGAATGATCAGTAGATCCATATTCGAGGGTCATCCGGGTCAGTGACCGCTAGACTTGGATGGGTTCGTTTCGTCATCGGTTTTCTCCCGGGGCTTTCCGGCATAGCCACCCACCGGGTGATAAGCGGTGGCCCAAATCCAGAGAAACGG
>DATMDB010000150.1:0-3180 GCA_035558075.1 Burkholderiales bacterium | reverse complement strand
ACGGCATCCTGCCAGTCAGCCAGTCTTCTCGCCCCCGGCGCACCTACGAAATCGCAGGGCCGGTGTGCGAAAGCGCCGATTTTATCGGGCGCGGCCGCAAGCTCGGGCTGGCTCAAGGCGACCTGCTGGCGGTGATGTCGGCCGGCGCATACGGCATGAGCATGAGCTCGAACTACAATAGCCGTCCGCGCGCCGCAGAAGTGATGGTGAATAACGATCAAGTCATGCTCATCCGCAGTCGCGAAACCGTAGATCAACTCTTCTCCGGCGAAATATTGCTTTCCTAATCGCGCGTCGTTTCGCGCGCAAGATTTGATCGCGCAACCGCGCAATCGCGGGTCCAAGAAATTTATCCGGCCGACGTTTCGATTTCCCTCCGCCGGGAAAAAATTTGAAAAAGTCAAAAAATATGTTGTGTTTCTTTTAAAAAGTGGAATAGAATTGGCGCACCGAGCATTAGTTATCGTTCTCTCGCCAAGTTTTTTTGAGAGAATCGGCAAATCGATTGGTGCTGATGTATCGGGAGTGCGGATGAAATACTCCACACTTGAGAAACTAGAAAAACTTTTGAAAGGAGTCAGAAATGGCAGCCAAAAAGAAGTCAAAGAAGTCCAAAAAGAAAAAGGTTTAAATAAGAAGAATTTATAAATGAAATACAAGGCTGGTTTCTTGTAAACCAGCCTTTTTCTCAACCAGGCGGTTATTTTGACCGCCTGAATTTTTTCTGGCTCCATCAATCGCCTCCCCACCCCGGATCGCCCCGAGGCCAGCTCAAGATGAAATCAAGCCGCAAAATCCCGCTAAAACCCCGCAACCGGGTTGCCCTCAACCCGCTGTTGAGGAAAGGCGGAGCGCATACGCTCAAAAACAAGAAAGCAAAAAGGCCGCTGCAAAAGAAATGGCTGAGGAAAGCCCTGGCCGATGAAATTTAACGCTGGCTCAAAGCGACTTTAGGCAGACTGGTCTTGCGCAGATAAAAAAGCGCCCTTAAGCCCAAAAGCAGCGCCAATATGATCGCGTACTGCAGCGGCTCGGTGATGTCCTTCTTCACCAGCCACCAGAAGTGCACTACCCCGCCCGCGGCGATGAAATAAACGAAACGGTGCAATTGCTGCCAGCGCTTCGCCCCGAGCCGCTTCACCATGTTGTTGGTGGAGGTGGCAGCAAGCGGAATGAGCAGCACAAAACACGTGAAGCCCACGGTAATGAAAGGGCGTTTCAATACATCCTTGGCGATATCGAAGATGTCGAAGAACTGATCGAGCCAAACATAGGTGAGAAAATGCAGGCAGACATAGAAAAAGGCATACAGCCCGAACATGCGGCGCAGCTTAAGCAGCCACGGCCACTCCAGGATGCGTCTTAGCGGGGTTACTGAAAGCGTAATCAGCAGCATGATCAACGTCCAGTCGCCGGTGGAATGGGTGATGACTTCGATCGGATTGGCGCCCAGGTCGTGATTGAATCCACGCCATACGAGCCTGGCGAGCGGCAGCAGACAGGCAATGAAAGCTGCGGCTTTCAGCCATTTGACGTGATGAGGAGCAGGCTGCGCGAAAGACATGATCCGGGTGCAGTGCGGCTGCAGCTAGTAATACTTGCGCAAATCCATGCCGGCGTAGAGCTGCGCCACCTGATCCGAGTAGCCGTTGAACATCAGGGTTGGCCGTTTGAAAATCTCGCCGATGCGGCGTTCCTTGGCCTGGCTCCAGCGTGGATGGTCAACATTGGGATTGACGTTGGAATAGAAACCGTATTCCTGCGGCGTGGCCTTGGTCCAGGCGCTTAGCGGCTCTTTTTCCACAAAGCGGATGCGCACGATGGATTTTGCGCCCTTGAAGCCGTATTTCCATGGCACCACCAGGCGCATCGGCGCGCCGTTCTGATTGGGCAGGATTTCCCCGTACAGTCCGACTGCGAGAATGGTGAGCGGATGCATCGCTTCATCCATGCGCAAACCCTCGATATACGGCCAGTCCAGGACCGAGAGGCGCTGGCCCGGCATTTGCGTTGGGTCCTTGAGGGTAGTGAATTCGACATACTTGGCGTTGGCGGTGGGCTCGGAGCGCTTGATCAGTTCACTCAGCTGAAAACCCACCCAAGGAATCACCATGGACCAACCTTCGACGCAACGCATGCGGTAAATGCGCTCTTCCAGCGAAGCGATCTTGAACAGCTCCTCAATATCGTAAACCTTGGGCCGCTTGATCTCACCCTCCACCCGCACGGTCCACGGACGGGTTTTCATCTTCCCCGCGAACTGTGCAGGCGAGTACTTGTCGGTGCCGAATTCATAGAAATTATTGTAGTTAGTGACGTCTTTGAGCAGGGTCATTTCCTCTGCTGTGCTATAGATGCTTTTGCGTATGTTGGGAATTGCCGCCCCGGCCAGCCGCGGGGTTGCGAAAACGCCGGGAATTACCAGGCCCGCAGCCGCCACTGAGGCTGCCTTGATGAATTCGCGCCGCTTGAGATAAAGCGCCTGGTCCGTAATTTCGGTAGGCCGGATATCGGCGGGTCTCTTGATTAGCATCACCAGCTCCTGAATTCATGGGATCGATGTAGGTCGCGGGACGTGTACATTCCTTACATTTTACGCGATTCCGACTTTAATAATTTCGACCCTGACTGACGGCCGGAGTTCGCCTCGGTCC
Source organism: Burkholderiales bacterium (assembly GCA_035558075.1). Lineage (GTDB taxonomy): Bacteria > Pseudomonadota > Gammaproteobacteria > Burkholderiales > JAHFRG01 > JAHFRG01. The sequence continues at coordinate 526 of DATMDB010000150.1, read as the reverse complement.
CGGCCGGGGCAGGCTCAGCCGCTGGCCGCGAGCATACCCGTCAGCGGCCGGGCCCAATGATGAATTGCATGACGTTACACAGCACGGGTGGGGCCTTAAGCGGGTTGCGCATAATCTGGTTAAATCAGGAACAAGGTCGCCAGCCCAAGGAAACTGAATAGGCCCACTACGTCGGTCACGGTGGTGAGGATCACCGTGGTGCCGAGCGCCGGATCGAGCTTGAAGCGGCGCAAAATGAGAGGAATAGCCACGCCACTCAACGCCGCGACAAATAATTCGATAATCATAGCCGCGCCAAACACCAGGCTGAGCTTGAAGTCCTTGTACCACAGCGCCGCCGCCGTCCCCACTACCACCGCCCAGATCAGCCCGTTGTAATAGGCTACGGCAAACTCCTTGTTGAAAAGATGGCGGATGTTGCCGGGATTGATCTGATCCAGCGCAAGCCCCCGCGTCACCAGCGCCATGGTTTGCGTGCCGGCATTCCCTCCCATGCTGGGAATCACCGTCATCAACACTGCCAGCG
>DATMDB010000149.1:0-2193 GCA_035558075.1 Burkholderiales bacterium | reverse complement strand
CTGCTTTCCTCTCGAACCTGGCCACCCTACTCCTTGTCATTCATCCCATCCGCGCCTGGCGCTGCAAAGCTTCAGGGCCGAGATAAGCCCGAAAGGGAGATACAACACATGTTGCAACGTGTCAACAACATTCAATATACGTTGCACGGTGCCCGCGAAGCATGGTCCTGGTTGGGCGATTCAGGCGTCCAGGGAGCTATCGGCAAAAAAAACTGATGCAACAAATATTGAAACAGCTTGACAATATGCAACATTCGTTGTATTCGCTTACTCCATTAGCTTTCCCCCAGGGGGTTGTTCCTGACCAGATTGAATCAATTTCGCGTTGCCAGCACGGGCCGGCCTCCCAGCGAGCGCCGGCAGGGGCAGACTACTCTCGAACAACGTCTCGCGGCCGCGGGAGAAAATCTGAATCCGAGCCGGCGAAAGCTGCTTCGCTTGATCCTGGAAAATACCGAGGATACGTTTTTCCTGTCCTCGCGAGAATTAGCCAAGCGCTATGAAGTAGATGCTGCCACCATCGTCAGGACCATCCAGGCTCTTGGCTACAAGAAATACGCCGAATTCACAGCGGATTTACGCGCGCATTTTGTCACCCAGATCACGCCGTACGCGGTCTTGAAAGCGGCATCAAAAGAAAAACGCACGGTGGCCGACCGGATTCGCCACGGCGTGGACATGGACTTGCGAAATCTGCAAGCTCTACAGTCATCGCTCAATCCAGAAAAAATTATCGCGCTGTCCAAGCAAGTGAAGGGCGCCCGCCGAATTCTGATTGTGGGGATCGACCTGGCCGCGGGATTGAGCTGGCACCTGGCTTACGGCCTGATGACCCTGGGATTTGCCGCCGAGGCGCCCGTTGGCAGCACCGGAAACGTGCAGAGAAGAGTAAGAACGCTGACGCGACAAGACCTGCTGATCGCAATCAGTTTCGGGCAATGTTTGCGCGACACAGTGGAAGCGGCGCTGCGCGCCAAGAAACTCGGCGTGCCGACGTTTGGCATTACCAACAGTGAAACATCGCCGATCGCCCGCATTTGCGACGACAGCTGCATTGCTTCCGTCGCCAGTCCCTCCTTTGGCGGATCTTACGTGGCTCCCATGAGCCTCCTGGGAACGATTTTGATTGCTTGCGCGCACACCCAGACTGCGCGCTCGTTGGAATTGCTTCGCCGAAGTGAAGAGGAAGATCGCGCCGATCATCGCTGGTTCCAATTCAACAGTGACGGGAACGAAGCGCACGAGTGAAGCGATTTGAGTTTCGGGGCCCAGAAAATTTGGCTACTGGAGGAATAGTGACCATGTACTTTCGCTCCCATATTTTTCATAACCCGCGTTGGTGCGCTTTTATTGCGGCGGCGGCTCTTTTTTTACTGTCGTTTTCGAACGTAGCGAGCGCCCAGACCACCTCGACGATGGAGGGAACGGTAACGGATAAGCAAGGCCTTGCTGTGGTTGGCGCTCAAGTTCATGCCGAGGGAGTTTCCATTGGCGCTGACCGATCGGTCACGACAGGCTCTAACGGCGAATACAGTTTGCCTGCGCTGCCTGCCGGAACCTACCGCTTGACGGTGACGCACGATGGATTCCGCACCGCCATATTCGAGAACTTGGAAGTCACGCTGAACCGCACGCTGCGTTATGACGTGCACCTGGATATCGGGAGCAGCCACGAGCAAGTGCAAGTTTCGGGCGAACTGCCGCTCCTCGAAACGCAAAGTTCCGCCGAGAGCACCACCATCATGCCGCGGGAAATAGTCGATATGCCGATTAACGGGCGAAATTATCTGGACCTGTTGCAGCTCGTTCCCGGCGTTGCCATCAATCGTCAGGCTGACGCTAACACTGATAATGCGACGCCAATTCTCGGCGAGCGCGCCAACAACGCAGGTTTTCTCATTGATGGCCTACCCAATCAGAACGAACTGAATGGTGGCCCTGCGGCGCAATTCAATCAAGACACCATCGCTGAGTTCCAGGTCATCACCACCGGATACAAGGCGGAGTTCGGACATTCCTCCGGAGGCGTGGTCAACGTCATCACAAAATCAGGGGGAAATGACATTCATGGCCTCGCGTCCGCATACCACCGGAACAGCGTGTTCGATAGTTCTGATATTCCGGGTAAGGACGTGCCCTACGTCTTGCGCTGGGACTATGACGTTGCCGCTGGCGGCGCAATCGTTAAAGACA
>DATMDB010000148.1:0-8565 GCA_035558075.1 Burkholderiales bacterium | reverse complement strand
GCCCTGATGAGCTCGCTGCGCAATTGTGTCAAGGCTTGCTGAGCGGTTTCACGGTGCTTCACGAGCTGCTGCTGTTGGTTGCGCAGCGATGAGATCTGGGCTTCCAGGTGCTGCCGGCTTTCTCGCATGTGCTGGATGTGTTGCTCAAGCCGCGCCACCTCGGCGTTGGCCGAATAGAGTTCTCCCTGTACCTGCTGCACCGCATCTCCCGCGCCGTAATGGCCGGCACGCCCCTGCTCCACACTTTTTTCTGTTTCCCTCAGCCTCGCAGTTTCCGCTTCCAGCTCGTTGGTGACGCGTTGAATTTCCTTCTCAGCACGGTTGCGGCTTGCCGCGGCATCCTGTTTTTTAAGCAGCCAAAGCAGATTTTGGGTGGTCTGGAGCTGATTTTGCAGATCGCGGTACTGTGAGGCGACCCGCGCCTGCTCTTCAAGATGCTGCAACTGTTTTTCCAGTTCCTGGCGGACATCCGCAACTCTCAACAGATTTTCCCGCGTGTCCTTGAGCCGCAATTCGGTTTCACGCCGCCTTTCACGGTATTTGGAGACACCTGCGGCTTCTTCCAGGAACACCCGGAGCTCTTCAGGCCTTGCCTCGATGACCCTTGAGATCATTCCCTGCTCGATAATCGCGTAAGCACGCGGTCCGAGCCCGGTGCCGAGGAAAATATCCGTGACATCGCGGCGCCGTACATGCGTGTTGTTAATGTAGTAGGAGGATTCGCCATTGCGCTGCAGGATGCGCTTAATGGAGATTTCGGCGTAGCTTGACCATTGTCCCGCCGCTTTGCCCAGGCTATTGTCAAAAATCAGCTCGACGCTGGCACGACCCACCGGCGCACGCTCGCCGGAGCCGTTAAAGATCACATCCTGCATGGTTTCGCCGCGCAAATGGCGGGCCTGCGATTCTCCCAGTACCCAGCGTACCGCATCTATGATGTTGGATTTGCCGCAGCCGTTAGGGCCGACAATGCCTACCAGCTGCCCCGGGATGGGAACGTGAGTCGGGTCAACAAAGGATTTAAACCCGGCGAGTTTGATGTGAGTGAGGCGCAATTTGAGCCGTAATTTATTGTAATTGGGCCAAAGGTTATAATCGCAGTGGGAGCAACTTGACCATTTTAACTGATTTGAGCAGGCAGGTTAATGCCGACCAAGCCCAGCAAAACATTTGACACCTTCAACAACCCCAGGCCGCAACGGGATTACCTGATCCACATGGAAATTCCCGAGTTTACCTGCCTTTGCCCGCGAACCGGCCAGCCTGACTTCGCCACTTTGGTCCTCGATTACATCCCCGATAAGAAATGCGTGGAACTGAAAAGCCTCAAGTTCTATATCTGGTCATACCGTAACGAAGGAGCGTTCCATGAAGCCGTCACCAACCGCATCCTCGACGATTTAGTGAAAGCGGTAAAGCCGCGTTTTATGCGCTTGACCTCGAAGTTTTACGTGCGCGGTGGAATATTCACCACCGTGGTTGCAGAGCATCGTAAGCCAGGCTGGGCACCTTCACCCCCAACGGAATTGCAACGGTTTGCGAAGCAGTCGAGCACCAGCTAATTTTCAAACCGCTTTCTCCTGTACCACTTGTTCCAATTGGCCAGATAGCAGGCTGGCGGCAATGATCATAGCACCGCCAAGCGCCTCGCGCAGCGTTACCGCCTCATCAGCAAGCCAATAAGCCGAGACTGCACCAACCACCACCTCGAACATAAAAATCACGATGGCGCGGTTGGCACTGGTATAAATTAAACCGTATTGCACTACCGGGTTTACCAAAAATACCACTAACGCCACGAATGAAACTAGCAACCAACCGCTGAAATCGAGATGCGCAGGCAGCGTTATCCCCGTATAAACGGCCCCGAAAAATGCCAATACCACAACCCCTGCCCATACGCCCAACGCCTTAATCTGCAAACTCAGATGGCGCGCTTTCCGTGCCAGGACATTGGATATCGCGAACATGAATCCTGAAGACATGCCCAGCCATTCGGCGCCATTTTGCGGCAACGGCAGCCCGCTCCCCGGATGCCACAACATGGTCATCGCGCCAGCAAACGAGAGCAGCATTACCAACAGGCCATAACTATTGATGCGTTCGTTAAGCAGGGCGCGCGATAGAATAATTGTCCATAGCGGTGCCAGGTAGAATAACAGCAACACCCGCACTACCTCGCCGTGAATCACTGCCAGCACGTAAGCCAGATTGGTCCAGCCTGCGCTCAAGCTTATCCACAATAGAATCAGGGGACTTCGGGGGATTTCTCTAATAGCGCTACGAAATGCAATAAGTCCGGCGATTAACGCAGAGCAATAAGTGATCAAAGTCGCGGTTTCGCCGTTAATACCGGTTTCCCGGAATACGCGGAATGGGAACCAGATCAGACCCCAGACGGTGGCCCCGGTCAGCAGCGCAGCAATCGGTAATGCTTTTTGTTTTGTGAACAAGTGCGGGACCTTTATAATGCGTCGTTTCTGCCGGCACGTCTAACCGCTACCCGGCTGAAAACCATCTGGCCTACTATGAACCCGAATCTCAACCGCCTGCAACTTTACCCGTTCCAGAAACTGGCACAATTACTTGACGGCATCACGCCCAAATCGGACTTGACCCCGATCAACCTGTCCATAGGCGAACCGAAACATGCCACACCACAATTCATACAAAAAGCCCTGGCGGAGAATCTCGAAGGGCTGGCGAATTATCCCGTAACGCAAGGCAGTCTCGGCCTGCGCGAAGCGATTACCGCGTGGCTCAAACACCGTTTCAATCTTCACCAGATCGACGCGGATACCGAGGTCTTGCCGGTAAACGGTAGCCGCGAAGCCCTGTTTGCTATCGCCCAAACGGTCGTTGATGCTTCATTGCCTGAACCGGTGGTGGTATGCCCCAATCCGTTTTACCAGATTTATGAAGGAGCGGCTTTGCTTGCGTGTGCAGTGCCACACTTCCTGAATGCCTCGCCGCAAAACCGCTATAAGCTTGAACTCTCCCAGCTTGATGAATCCGTTTGGCGGCGCACGCAACTGGTTTACGTCTGCACGCCAGGGAACCCAACCGGCAGCATTATGATGATGAGTGAATGGGGGCAGCTGTTCAGGCTCGCAGACAAATATGATTTTGTAATTGCGTCAGACGAATGCTATTCAGAACTTTATTTTGACGAGCGCACCCCATGCTTAGGGGGATTGGAAGCAGCGCAACGCCTAGGCAGAAGCGGATACCCGCGTCTTATCGTGTTCAACAGTCTGTCCAAGCGCTCCAGTGTGCCGGGCATGCGCTCCGGCTTTGTCGCAGGAGACCGGATGATAATCGAAAAATTTCACCTTTATCGCACTTACCACGGCTGCACCATGAGCCCGCCGGTACAGGCCGCCAGCGCTGCTGCCTGGAACGACGAAGCTCATGTCATCGAAAATCGCCGGCTATACCGTGAAAAAATCATCAAAATTGCGCCGGTCCTGAAGAAATTCATGCCCCACCTGGAGATCCCTCCGGGCGGATTCTATTTATGGGTGGGGACACCCATTCCCGACTCTGAATTCGCCTGGCTGCTATACCGCGATTATAATGTCAAGGTCCTGCCAGGGAGTTACTTGGCACGCGAGGCTCATGGCACCAACCCTGGGCTTAATTTTGTACGCATCGCGTTGGTTGCGCCGCTTGCCGAATGTATCGAGGCGGCACAGCGAATCGCCGAGTTCATTGAGCAACTGTGAAAACATGAAACACCTGCCAACGATCATTGACGAAGCATTTGAGCGGCGCACCGAGCTCACGGCGCGCAATGCGGACGCCAAACTTAAAAAAGCGGTCACGCAGACAATTGAACTGCTGGATAAAGGCGAACTCAGAGTCGCCGAAAAAATCGATCGCCAATGGGTGACCCATCAATGGTTGAAAAAAGCCGTGCTGCTGTCTTTTCGCATTCATGATAATGCTCTTATTAAAGGGGATTTCACCAATTATTACGACAAGGTGGATATCAAGTTTGCGGGCTTCGGCAGCAAGGCTTTCAGTACAGGCGGTTTGCGCGTGGTGCCCCCGGCCACCGCGCGCAAAGGCGCTTATATCGCGAAAAACGTCGTGCTTATGCCTTCGTATGTCAATATCGGAGCCTATGTCGACGAAGGCACGATGGTGGATACTTGGGTCACCGTAGGCTCGTGCGCGCAAATCGGTAAAAACGTGCACCTTTCCGGAGGGGTGGGAATTGGCGGGGTACTTGAGCCGGTGCAGGCCAACCCGACCATTATCGAAGACAATGTTTTTGTCGGCGCCCGCTCGGAAATCGTCGAAGGGGTCATCGTCGAAGAAGGCGCGGTGATTTCCATGGGCGTATTCATCGGGCAAAGCACCAAAATCTACAACCGGGTAACCGGGAATATCAGCTATGGGCGAATTCCGGCTGGTTCAGTAGTCGTTTGCGGGAGCCTGCCTTCCGCTGATGGTAAATACAGCCTCAACTGTGCGGTCATCGTCAAACAGGTGGACGCCAAAACGCGTTCCAAGGTGGGCATCAACGAACTTTTGCGGGAAAACTGACCTTCGATCGTGGGCTAGCGTTTAGTCCTACCCTTAAACCAAATCATTCAAGACTTGGCAGAAGCAGCAGTGTTCAAGGAGGTGATCTCGCCCTTAACCCCAAAAAAAATACTATACTTCCTTGCAAAACGCCGCCCAAGACGCTAAAAGTGTACCTGATCATTCACCGAGGAGCGCTCAGTGAAGTTCCTTGACGAATTAAAAAAAGAAGCCGAGACGCTTAAACAAAAGGAGGCATTGGATACCCAAGCCAAGCTGACCACGCTCGGCCAGAATTTCATGCAATTGCAGGCCCAGTTGCGGAAAATGTATGCTTACCTTGACGAACTCGTCAAACAGCTCAATGTAGTCAAACCGAGCGTGCTGCGCTCCTACTACATTGAGGGTGTGGGAAATTTTGACAACCTCAACCAGCAAGACTACGTCATTAATAAAAGACACAAGAGCATAGACAACAAGGATTTTATAGACCAGATATCCTTGCGCTTCAGATGCGCTTCCGGCAACGTTTTGACGGCGGAAAAAGACTCACCAAGGACGATTCAGGCTTTGAAAGAATATTTGTGGAACTACAACATCAAATTCGAAACCCACGAATTCAAGAATCAGCGCGGGCTCGTGGAACGGGCTATTTTTAAAGTCCCCTGCGAAATGGTGGTAAGCCTTACCATCAAGGGAGAATTCGAAAAATCGAAGATTACAATTCACCTTAAAAACATGGAAAGACCGAGTGAGCAGAATTTTATCTACGAAATTGATGAGATCAACGAAACGTTTCTGGAAGAATTTTCTAAATTTCTTATCGGCAAGCCAAACAATTTCCGGCGGCTCGGCAAGCATCAATCATCCGCGGCGGGCCATGGATCATCCAAGCGCAGTATTCTGGATACACAATATGCAGCTGTAGAAGAAGAGTCCGGCGACAAGAAAAAAAGCCTGCTTGACTCGATTAAATCCTTATTCCCTGAGCGTCGCTGATCCATGCAACTCAACCAGTTATTCAAGCTGATGGTCGAGAAACAGGCGTCGGACGCGTTTTTTTCCAAAGCAGCGCCCATCCATATCAAAATTCACGGCAGCGCCGTGCCGCTCAACTCTCCGCCGCTGGATTCGGAGATCATCAAGAAACTCGCCTATGAAATGATGACCGAGGCGCAAATCCGCGAGTTCGAGTCCAGCATGGAGATGAATTTTGCGCGCGCCGTCCCGGGCTTCGGCAATTTCCGCATCAACCTGTTCCACCAGCGCGGTGAAATCGCCATGGTGATCCGCTATGTCAAAGAAAACATCCCGCCGATTGACGAGCTCGGCTTGCCCGTGTTTCTTAAGGATTTGATCATGGAAAAACGGGGTTTTGTGCTGGTGGTGGGCGCGACCGGCTCCGGGAAATCCTCGACCCTGGCTTCGATGCTGGATTACCGCAATGCCAACAAGACCGGCCATATTCTGACCGTCGAAGACCCGATAGAATATGTTTTCAAGCACAATAGGTCCATCGTCAACCAGCGCGAAGTCGGCACCGACACCAAATCTTTTTCCAGCGCCCTGACCAACGCCATGCGCGAAGCGCCTGACGTCCTTATGATCGGCGAGATACGTGACAAGGAAACGCTGCAGCACGCGCTGATTTATGCGCAAACCGGGCACCTGTGCTTGTCCACACTTCACGCCAACACCACTTATCACGCGCTTAACCGCATCGTCAATTTCTTCCCGCACGAATCGCGCGCCAGTCTGCTTCTCGATCTTTCCATCAGTTTGCGTTGCGTGCTCTCGCAGCGCTTGGTGAAAGGCTCGGACGGACGGTTGCTGCCTGCAGTCGAGGTTTTGCTTAATACCGCGCGTGTCGCCGAGCTCATCAGAAAAGGGGATTTCGATCAAATTAGAGAAGCCATGGAACAAAGCATATACCCCGGTTCACAAAGCTTCGAGCAAGCGCTGTTCCGGCTCTTCAAAGCGGGTAAAATTAGCAAGGACGAAGCTCTTGCCAACACCGACTCGTATACCAACATGCTGTGGATGATCAATAACGCCGAGCAAGTCAAGGAGCAACCGGCGCTTACTCTATCCGATACAATGCTCGCCGATACCGAAAAAAAGGAAAACGAAGAGTTTACGTTGAGCCTGGAAATGCTCAACAAGCTGAAAAGCTGACCGATTTTTCTTTTGCTGGTAGCGCAAGTATTTGCCGCGTCTTCCCTGCTTACCTGAGGTTGAAAAATGAAGACTCTAATGCTGACAATTCTTTGCCTGGTTAGCCTGAACGGCGTGGCCGGGTCGCTTGCGGTCTATGAAAAACGCGTCAAGCAGGACCTCGATGCCGCCTACGTCAGCGTCTACAAGGCGCTTGAAGACAACGGCTTATACGTGGTATTCGAGGTGGATATTGGCAAAAACGTCGCTAACTTCGCAAAAAAATGGGGAGAGGATTACAACCGCAACAAACTTGCAGGCATCAAAGGCATGGTGGTATGCAGCGCTTGGTATGTGAACCAAATCAGCAATGCCGACCCAGGCATGCTCGCGCTCTGTCCTTTGCACGTCACTCTCATACACAAAGCGGGCATGACTTCGATTTTGTTTATACGACCCAGTGCGGTTGCCCGCGGCAGCAATGCAGAAAAAATCGCCGGGGAACTTGAGGATAAAATCGCTAAGGCGATAGAAAGCGCATTCGGTGAGTAACACGCTGAAGCTGACCAAGGAACTGATCGCGTGCTGTTCGCTCACCCCGGATGATGCAGGCTGTCAGGCCATTTTGGCAGAGCGTCTGAGACATGCCGGCTTCCGCCTGGAAAAACTTCACCACAATGGCGTAGATAACTTGTGGGCGCGGCGGGGAGATTCTAAACCGCTGGTTTGTTTTGCCGGGCATACCGATGTGGTGCCAGCCGGGCCTCTGGAACAATGGGTGAGCAATCCCTTTACACCAACTGTGCGCGAGGGAATGTTGTTCGGACGAGGCGCAGCGGACATGAAAACTTCGCTTGCCGCATTTGTGACCGCCATCGAAAGATTTGTGTTGGAACATCCCAAACACAAAGGCTCGATTGCATTGCTGATCACGTCAGACGAAGAAGGCGTGGCGGTTGATGGTACGGCCAGGGTGGTCGAAGCGCTTAAAACGCGCGGCGAACTACTCGATTATTGCATTGTTGGCGAGCCGACTTCGGTCAACCAGCTTGGCGATACGATAAAGAATGGACGACGTGGCTCGCTTTCAGGGACGCTGACCGTCAAAGGGGTGCAGGGACATATCGCGTATCCGCATTTGACAAAGAATCCCATCCATCTCTCAGCGCCGGCCATCTCTGAGCTTACACAAATCGCCTGGGACCAGGGTAATGAATATTTTCCACCGACTACCTGGCAGATCTCCAATATTCACAGCGGCACCGGCGCGCTTAACGTGATTCCCGGAAAGTTGGATATTCTGTTTAATTTCCGTTTTTCCACAGCTAGCAGTATTGATTCCCTGAAATCCCGAGTGCACGGCGTGCTCGACCGGCATGGCCTCGACTATGAGTTGGATTGGACGCTGTCTGGAAAACCCTATCTGACGCCAAAAGGACAGCTTGTGGAAGCAGTGAGCCGTGCAGTGAAATCGGTAACCGGTGTCATCCCCGAGCTGTGCACCTCAGGTGGTATTTCTGACGGCCGCTTTATCGCGGAAATCTGCCCGCAAGTGGTGGAGCTGGGCCCGCTCAACACCACTATCCATAAACTGAATGAATGTGTAGCCATCGCCGACATCGAGTCCTTGAGCGAGATTTACCGGCAGGTTTTGGTAAATTTGTTGGCGGATGCTTGAACACAGCCAGACTGCGTACCGTGCACGATCTGTTGTGCTTCGCAGTAAACCGATTCAATCAAGCAGGCTTAAGTTTTGGTCATGGCACGCACAATGCACGTGATGAGGCTACCTACCTTATCCTGCATACCTTACAGTTGCCGCTCGACCAGCTGGAATCGTGTTTAGATGTTCCCCTCAACCGCAAGCAGATTAAAGCGGTA
>DATMDB010000147.1:0-2999 GCA_035558075.1 Burkholderiales bacterium | reverse complement strand
CGCCATTTAAGGTCGGGATTGCGGCGCAGCGTCCCCAGCCCGCTGCACGGGGTGTCCACCAGCACGCGATCTATTTTTCCCGCAAGGCGCTTGATCTTGGCGTCGTTTTCGTGGGCAATGCGCTGCGGATGGATATTGCTCAGGCCCGAGCGTTTCAGGCGCGGCTTGAGATTAATGAGCCGTTTGTCCGACACATCGAAAGCGTAAACGCGCCCGTGGTTTTGCATCATGGCGCCAAGCAGCAGTGCCTTGCCGCCTGAACCGGCGCAGAAATCCACGATCATTTCGTTGCGCCGCGGGGCCAGCAGGTAACAGATCAACTGGCTGCCTTCATCCTGCACTTCGACTTTGCCGGAAAGAAACAGCGCGTGCCGGTTCAGCGATATTTTATGGTTGAGCCGGATGCCCGTCGGCGAATAGGGGGTAGGCTGCGCGGCGATGCCTTCGGATGCCAGACTGTGTAGCACTTCTTCGCGGCTGGTGCGGATGGTGTTGACGCGCAAATCGAGCGGCGCCTGGTTTTGCATGCCGCGCCCGAGCGCGAGAATTTCCGCATCCGGCATGAAGCTTTTAAGTTTCTCCGTCAGCCAGTCGGGGAAATCCGATTGAATTGCGAGCGGGAGGTCGTCCGTGGACTGAGCTTTCATTTCGCGCAACCACTTCATTTCATCGCGGCTCGGCAGCGGCTCGATTTCGCGCAGGTTGCGTCCGGAGAGTTTCACCAGATAAGCAAGCACTAAACGGCGCGGGGAACTATTGCCCGCGAGATATTCGATGAAACGCCTGTGCCGCAACATGCCGAACAGCGTGTCGGCGATGAAGCCGCGCTCATGCATGCCGAGTTCGGGATGGTCGCGGAAGTGGCGGCTAAGCAGATTATCCGCCGGCTCGTTCAAAGGCGCGATCGCGCGCCAGGCGGCAATCGCCATTTCGAGACGTGCGGCGGTAAGAGACATTCTATTGATAGCTGATTTGCGTTGCGATTTGCTCGTAGCGGCTGCCGTCCTTGTCGGTGAAGACAATGCGCACCGGCAGAAAGTATTGGTCGGTCGCAAGCCACAGGTCGGCGCCGCGGTCGGTCTCTTTTTCGCGTTGTTTGGTCCAGTGCACGGTTTGCACCTCACCCATCGGCGTATTCAGAATTTCCCTGCCGACCAGCACATAGCGGTATTCGGAAAGGCGTTTGCCGTCGGTCATGGAGAATTGAAAGTTCTGGTCTGGCGGCTGGCGGAAGGCAAAGCTGTAGGCAACGCTCAACCTGTCGTGAACTATGTTTGGCAGCGCTTCACTTTGCGTATTGCCTTCGCGCTCGAATGTGACCCGCTTTTTCTCCCAATCGAATTTGGCGACGGCAGGCGGTTCCTTGCCGCGCTGATCGAGGAATTGCTGCGGACGCAGGCCCTGGGAAGTAATCATGCCGCGCGATTCACGCCGGATTTTGGCCTTGGGTATGAGCGCGGCGATGCCGGTCGGGTGGGTTTGGCTTACGATGGAATAGCTCTTGCCGTTGGTTTCCAGAACATCGGTGCCACTGCCGAGGCTGAAGTTTCCCCGGTTTATATCGAAAATGATGGTGATACGCTTCGGCAATTCGGCCGCCGCCGCGTTCAGGCACAGGCAGGAAAACAAGACAAGCACAAACCTCATTCATCAACTCCAGGTGAAAGCAAAGCAGGGTGCCTGGCTCCAGCTCCTATAACGCGCACGCCTTGCTTTTCGATGACCAGCCGGTCTTCCGCAAACCAGCGGATCGCTTGCGGGTAAATACGGTGTTCCTGCTCCAGCACTCGCGCCGCCAGGGTGTCCGCGCTGTCCCCCGCAAGCACCGGCACCGCGGCTTGGATGATGATGGGCCCATGGTCGAGCCGGGAAGTGACAAAGTGGGCAGTGCATCCGTGGATTTTCACTCCCGCCTGCAACGCCCGGGCGTGGGTGTCGAGCCCCGGAAAAGCGGGAAGCAGCGATGGATGGATATTGACGATGCGGTTGGTGAAGCGTGCCAAAAATGCATCACCGAGAATGAGCATGAAACCTGCAAGCGCAATTAAATCGGGCTTGAATGCCACGACGCGCGAAGCGAGCTCGGCATCGAACGCCTCGCGGCTGGCAAACTGCTTATGGTCGAGCATTAGCGCTTCTATGCCATGCGCCCGGGCAATGGCCAATCCGTTGGCTTGCGGATTATTGCTGATGACGGCGGCTACTTTGACCGGAAGCCGCGCTTTCAGTATCGCTTCGAGATTGCTGCCACGTCCTGATATAAGAACGACGATGGATTTCATGACACCACGGTTTGCGGCTCGCCTTTGGCACGCTCTTTGATTTCACCGATGCGCCACACTCGTTCTCCGCTTGCGCGCAAAAGTTTTTGCGCTTGTTGGGCGTGCTCCGGGCTTACCACCACTGCCATGCCGATACCGCAGTTGAAGGTACGGTACATTTCGCGCTCCGCGACATTACCCTGGACTTGCAGCCATTTAAAGAGTGGAGGAGTATCCCATGCCGAGCGCTGCAATTCCGCGCACAAGTTTTCAGGGAGGATACGCGGGATGTTTTCCAAAAGCCCACCGCCGGTAATGTGCGCCATGCCTTTCACCGGAAGATGTTGCATCAGCTCCCGCAGCGGTTTCACGTAAATGCGCGTTGGCGCGAGCAGTGCTTCACCCAAGCTTTGTCCGTGGAAATCGGAAGAGAGAACTGCGCCGCTCCTTTCAATAATTTTTCGGATCAGCGAATAACCGTTGGAATGCACGCCGCTGGATGCCAGTCCCAGCACCGCGTCGCCCGGGGCGATAGAACGGCCATTGATGATTTTGTCTTTTTCCACCACACCTACGGCGAATCCCGCGAGATCGTATTCGCCGGCTGCATAAAAACCCGGCATTTCCGCAGTCTCGCCTCCAATCAGCGCACAGCCCGCGAATTCGCAGCCTTTGGCGACGCCCTGCATCACCTGGGTCGCGGTGGCCATGTCCAGCTTGCCGCAGGCAAAGTAATCG
>DATMDB010000146.1:0-4323 GCA_035558075.1 Burkholderiales bacterium | reverse complement strand
GCAAAGCCCTATCGCTCGATAGGGCTTTTTTGTTTCCACCGTTTGAAAACAGAAATGCGGTTTCCAACATGAAATTTATCGACGAGGCAATAATTCAGGTCACCGCCGGCAAGGGCGGCGACGGCGACTTGAATTTTGGTTCCGGCATAACTTCCGCTGTGCGGAAGTAAGCCTTCACCGAAGCTGGTGCAAGAACAAACTTTATGAAATTTATCGACGAGGCGATAATACAAGTCATCGCCGGCAACGGCGGCGACGGCGTGGCCCACTTTCGCCGCGAAAAATTTGTGCCGCGCGGCGGGCCCGATGGGGGGGACGGCGGGCGCGGCGGCAGCATATACGCTGTTGCCGACCGCAACATCAATACGCTGATCGATTACCGCTACGCGCGCATCCATCGTGCGAAAAGCGGCGATAACGGGCATGGCGCGGATTGCTACGGCAAAGGCGCTGAAGATGTGGTGTTGCGTGTGCCGGTCGGCACGGTGGTCAGTGACAATCACACCGGTGAAATCGTCGCCGACCTTGCGCAGCACGGGCAAAAAGCGCTGCTAGCCCAAGGCGGCGAAGGCGGGCTTGGCAACCTGCATTTCAAATCCAGCACCAACCGCGCCCCGCGCAAATTCACACCGGGAACACAAGGAGTAAGCCGTGATCTCAAACTGGAACTCAAGGTGCTGGCGGATGTTGGTTTGCTGGGAATGCCCAATGCCGGGAAATCCACGCTCATTCGTGCGGTGTCGGCGGCGCGCCCCAAAGTGGCGGACTATCCTTTCACTACCTTGCATCCGCATCTGGGCGTAGTGCGTGTGGACTACGACCGCAGTTTCGTGATTGCCGACATACCCGGACTGATCGAAGGCGCGGCTGAAGGCGCTGGACTGGGCCACCAGTTTCTCAAGCATCTCGCGCGCACGCGTCTTTTGCTGCATCTTGTAGACATCGCGCCGTTCGACGAAGCGGCAAACCCGGTGCGGGATGCGCGTGCGATAATCGAAGAACTCAAAAAATATGATGAAGCGCTTTACCGCAAGCCGCGCTGGCTGGTGCTCAACAAGCTCGACTTGTTGGTCCCGTCTGAGCGTGCGCAAAAATGCCGCCAGTTCCTGAGCGATTTTGGGTGGCACGAAAAAAGCTTTATCATTTCGGCGCTCACCGGTGAAGGCTGCAAGAAACTCATTTTTGCGGTGATGCAGTACTTGGAACAAAATCGCGGAACCCGGAGCTGAATCGTGCGAGAGGCTTTAAAAAACGCCAAACGGTTGGTTATCAAAGTCGGCAGCAGCCTGGTCACCAATCAGGGACAGGGGCTGCAGCATGCCGCGCTCGCGCGCTGGGCAAAGCAGATTGCCACGCTGAAGAGCCTCGGCAAGGAAGTGCTGCTGGTTTCATCCGGGGCCATCGCCGAAGGCATGCAGCGGCTCGGTTGGAAAAAGCGCCCGAACACCATCCACGAGCTGCAGGCCGCCGCCGCAGTCGGCCAGATGGGTCTGATACAGGCTTATGAAACCTGCTTCCGCGAGTTCGGCTTGCACACCGCCCAGATTCTTCTGACCCACGAAGACCTGTCCGACCGCAGGCGTTACCTCAACGCCCGCTCCACCCTGCGCTCTCTGCTCGTCCTCAATGTCATCCCCATCATCAATGAAAACGACACGGTAGTGACCGACGAGATCCGTTTCGGCGACAACGACACGCTGGGCGCGCTGGTCACCAACCTGATTGAAGCCGATGCGTTGATCATACTCACCGACCAAGCCGGATTGTATACCGCCGATCCGCGCAAAAGCCCGCAGGCCACGTTGGTAAGTGCAGCGCGGGCGGGTGATGAAGAGCTCGAAAAAATGGCGGGCGGCAGCGGCTCGCATGTCGGCAGCGGCGGCATGCTCACCAAAGTGCTTGCCGCCAAACGCGCCGCCCGTAGCGGGGCGCATACCATCATCGCTTCGGGTTATGAAGACAATGTTCTGCTCAGGCTCGCGCAAGGCGAAGCCATCGGTACCCAGCTAACTGCCGAGACCATGACCCTTGCCGCACGCAAGCAATGGCTTGCCGATCATCTGCAGGTGCGCGGCAAACTGGTGCTGGATGCCGGGGCAGCGCGGGCGCTCTGCGCGGACGGCAAAAGCTTGCTGCCGATCGGTGTCTACGAATTATCAGGGGATTTCGAGCGCGGCGAAGTGGTGGCCTGTGTTGACCCACACGGCCGGGAAATCGCACGTGGACTGGTCAATTACAATGCCGCCGAAACGCGCCGAATTCTGCGGCTGCCGAGCCATGAAATCGAATCGGTGCTGGGCTACGTGGACGAACCCGAGCTCATTCACCGCGATAATCTGGTTGTGCTCTAAGACCTGTACACAAACTCGCGTGTCAAGGGATAAGCGAGGCTGCCGTCCGGCAGCGGTTTCCCGGCCAAAAGCTGGTAGATGGAAAGCCAGCCGCGTTCAAAAGACCGGGCCGACCCACCCATGTAAATTTGCCAGGTGCGGAATACTTTTTCGCCCGCCAGTTTGCGTGCTTCCTCATGCCTTGCCTCGAGGCGTCGCACCCAATGCCAGAGCGTTTTCGCGTAATGAGGGCGCAGGTTTTCAGCATCGCGGCAATCCAGCTTTTGCCGCGCCATCTCTTCCATTACGCTGGAGACATGCATCAGCTCTCCTCCGGGAAACACATACTGCTCGATGAATTCACCGACGTCGCTTCCCAGTTCCCTGGTGTCGGGTAAGGTAAGCGTGATGCCATGATTCATCACCAGTCCGCCGGGTTTAAGGAGGCGGTAGATTTTGGCGAAATAAAACGGCAAGTTTTTTTTGCCCACATGCTCGAACATGCCCACGCTGGCAATCTTGTCGTACGGTTCGCTTTCAGCCAGATCGCGGTAATCGCATCGCATAATCTGGCAGAAATCCTGCATGCCGAGTTGCGCGATTTTCTCCTGTACGTATTGATACTGGTTCTGGCTTAAGGTAATTCCGGTCGCCCGCACGCGGTAGTGTTGCGCTGCCCACAGAATCAATCCGCCCCAGCCGCAGCCGATGTCGAGGAAACGCTCGCCTTCCTGCATATTGAGCTTGTGGCAAATCAGATCGAGTTTCTGCTCCTGCGCCAGATCCAGGCTGTCATCGGGCGTTTTGAAGTAGGCGCAGGAATACACGCGCCAGCGGTCCAGCCACAGCGCGTAAAAATCGTTGGAAACATCGTAGTGGCGGCCGATTGCCCGGCGGTCCGCGGCACGTGTGTGGCGCCACCACTTCCAGGCACGACTGGTTTTCTTCATCGTGCCGGCGTCGGAATCGCAGAACCGCGCACCGATTTCGAGTATGTCCTGGAGGTTCCCGCTCACATCCAGCTCCTGTTCCACGTAGGCCTTGGCAAGTTTACCTAGCGTGGGATTGGCCAGCGCCAGCCACGCGCGCGGGCTGCGCAATGTCACCGTAACTTCCGGGGAAGGGTGAGGGTTGATAAGCCGTTTGTCAGGAAGGCAAATGCTTAAAGGCAGGCCGCGAGAGATGATGCGCCGCTCCAGCCAACCGTGTATGCGGTCTTGCAGCATGAGGTAATACCTTTGGCAGGTAAGCCTGGATGTATTAAATCAAGCTTACCATCTCTCAGGAATCGCGCAAATCCTCGATAAGCGATAACCGCACGGCATCACCAACGGTTTCTCCGGCAACCCGATAGGCAGGATGGCCGATGCCTATCACGAGGGCGGCGCCGTGCTTGAGCGACCGGATCATATCGGGTGTGAGCTCAAAGCGCAGAAAATGCACTGCAGAGGTTTTTTCCTCGTCCTCGCGTTCCAGATCTTCATCCGCGATCGCGTGAACGCGGCTGCAGCCTGAAACCTGCACCCATACTCGTTTTTCCGCGCCTTTGAGTTTGCGCAGCATCTGCCTGCGCTGTTCGACGTCGGGATACTCGATCAGCATCGTGGCTTTCCAATTGCTGCCATCGGGTACCAGCGGGTTATAAGCCTCAAGCTCGTCCTGAATTCCCTGTTCCGCGAAGATTTTCTCGGCGTGCAGCATTTCCTGGATCTGGTAGCGCGTGGTTAGCTCATCCTCGAACATCAGCGTTACGTGGTTGCCCAGATATACTTTGCGGTTTTTCTTGTGCGCCATTACTTTGGTTCGGAATTCCTCGCGCTGTCTGGCGTAGGCTTCGAGGGTCATCAGGCTGTCGCGTGTCACCATGCATAACTCCATTCCCGGCTTATTCAAGTTCATCATTTACAACCCGTATGCAATTCGTATCAGGGTCAGCGGATGCTGTTTCCGGGGAGCTGCATCACCCATGCCTTGTGCGATGTGGCGGCCGGCG
>DATMDB010000145.1:0-2098 GCA_035558075.1 Burkholderiales bacterium | reverse complement strand
CCCAGCCCGGGATTTGGTTGGACAGGGTGAACAGATAATATTTTCCGACATGCTTGCCGAAGCGCTCTTTCAGCTCGTCGTTCACGTACGGCGTAATCTTGATTTCCTCCCCGTTTATTTCCTTGCCGTCAAAAACGAATTTAACCGGACGCACTTCGGCATGGTCGGCCAAAGCGATCCTGATGCGTCTGCGGAAATAGGAGGGCTGCCCGCCTGTCAGGCGCTTCATCTCACGGATGTCCCGTTCCAGGAAAAGCAGCAAAACCGGGTTGCTCCTGGCCTCTTCTGTGGGCGGAAAATTTATTTTATTCGGGCCGGACAAGAACTGGGCTGTAATGTTTTTGCCGCCGTCCGGCAAAATCTTGTCGACGGAAATGTCCACGTCATCCTGAAAGCTTTGTTCCAGCGTGCCGCCTTTTACAAAGCTGTAGTGCAGTTTTGCCGGCTTGGTGAATTTTTTCAGGTGGTCGGTCTCAAAAAGCAGCTTTTCCGCATCCGAATGCCTGTCATCAGCGAACACCGCTGCCGCTGAGACTGACAACAGCATCAGCGCGTTTACTGCAAAAAGGTTTCTTAAACGCATAAGCTGAATACTCCGATTAATTCAAGATGAATATTAAAGGCGGCGGCGTGGCCTGCTTGCGGGTTTAGTGCGAAGTTTGCGCTTTTGACAGCTCCTGCGCCAACTCTTCATCCAGATTCCCGAGCACCTTGCTTACTTCCTCGGCTTCGCTTTGTTTCCCCTGGTCGAGATAAACCAGGCCGAGGTTAAACCAGGCTTCGGGATAATCGCGGTCGAGCGCAATGGCTTTGCGGTAAGCCGCGATGGCTTGGTCGTATTGCTGCAAATGCTGGTGAGCCTTGCCCAAGGTGAGCCAGGAATTAGCGTTGCGGTTCTCGGCGGCCGACCACTTTGCGGCAAGCTCCAGCATCTCGCTCCAGCTGTTGGTCGCTTCCAAAGCGGCGGCTTGCAGGAAATAAGGCTCGCGTTCATACGGTTGTTGCCAGAAAGCAAACTCCTCAGGCAAGGGCGCCACGTTTTGCAGCCTGCTCATCTCCAGGTTGTCCACCACCCAGCTTACCGGCAGTGAAAAATGATAAGTTTGGTCCAGCCTGGACATAAAAGTCACCACCCCGACCAGCCGCCCTTGCTTATCAAACAGACCGCCACCGCTAGCGCCAGATTTGAAAGGAGTGGTGCTTTGAATGACTTGGCCACCCTCATAATCATACAGGGCTTTTACCTGGCCGCTGCTCAGGCGCGGTCCCAGTCCATTGATATAACCGACTGCATACACCTGCTGCCCCACTTTCAGCTTGTCATTCCCGAACTGCGCCACCGGCGCGGCAGCCGCGGGAACAGAAAGCAGGCACAAATCGTGTTCCACATCGCTCTGCTGCTTTTCTGCATCCCAGCGCCGGCCGGATTTAATCACCTCGATGTTGGTGGCATTTTTGGTCACATGACAGTTGGTCACCAGTTTCCCCGGCGCAACCATGACTCCGGAGCCTATTGAAGTGCTGCCATTGGGATTGTGCGCTTCGATTTTCATCACTGTGGAAGCGAGTTTGGTGTAAAGCTCGATATCGGGGTCAGCATCCCCGGACAGCGAAAACAACAGCAATGGCGCGGCCAGCGTTAATGCCGTGATCTTTTTCTCCGCCTCTTCCGGTAGCCGCCTCACTTTTGCTCTTTGACTAATGGCACGCCGTATTCGGTGAGAATCGCGTCGATCTTGTCCTGGTTCCGTTCGATCAGCTTGTTTATTTCCTCTTTCCATTCCTTGTCTGGTTGGCGTACGCCCACGGAGATGGGGAAGTCGAAAGCGACGTCCTTTTCGTTTTCCGATTGCATGGCAACGAGGGCGAGCTCGGGATGTTGCTTGGCAAAATATCCTGCAATCGGCCCCCAGATGAACAGTACGTCAATGTTACCCGGCAGCAAATCCTCGATAATCACCTTGCCGGTGTAATCCTCTATGTCACCGGTCTGTAAACGATACGGTACCATCTGTTCCATAAGGTTGTACTTGAGCACCCAATCCGCCGCCGGGCTGCCGCCGAA
Source organism: Burkholderiales bacterium (assembly GCA_035558075.1). Taxonomy (GTDB): domain Bacteria; phylum Pseudomonadota; class Gammaproteobacteria; order Burkholderiales; family JAHFRG01; genus JAHFRG01. The sequence goes on along the minus strand of DATMDB010000145.1, from coordinate 33 downwards.
CAGGCCGAACTTGAGCGAACGCAGGTTAGGTTC
>DATMDB010000144.1:0-4752 GCA_035558075.1 Burkholderiales bacterium | reverse complement strand
TCAAGGTACATGCCGAGCTGCCGGGTGCCGGCAGCCTGAGCGCCGGAGACGTCCTGCGCTGGCCGGGCATGCTCGGCGGCGACTTTCTGTCGGCGGAAAGCTTACGCGATACCTGCATCGCGCTGCTGCAAAACGCGCTTCATGAGCTCAACGTGACGCGCAGCCGCGAAGGCGAAAAGCTCAAGACATTGCTGCTTGTGCGCATCGAAAAAATGGAGCAGCTGGTGGCCGGAGTGGCCCCGCGCATCCCCGAAATCATGGCCGCCTACCGGGAAAAGCTCGGCAGCCGCCTTCAGGAAGCGCTCATCAATCCCGAGGACGACCGCATCCGCCAGGAATTAGCGCTGTTTGCCGCAAAAATAGATATAGACGAGGAACTGACGCGTCTTTCCACCCATCTTGGCGAAACCAAAAGAACCCTGGACCGCGGCGGCGCGGTGGGCAAGCGCCTGGATTTCCTGATGCAGGAATTGAACCGCGAAGCCAACACCTTAGGCTCGAAATCGGTGGACACGGGGATCTCGCAAGTGGCGATGGAACTTAAAGTACTGATAGAACAAATACGCGAACAGATTCAAAACATCGAGTGAGGAGTGAGGCGTGAGAGGTGAGGCGTGTTCCGGCGAAGGTTTAATTAACGTGGACAAAACCTTTGTCTTCGCTTTTTTACCCGTTACTCCTTACCCCTTACTCCTCACTGTATCATGACCGGCATACTCTTCATCATTACCGCAGCTTCCGGCACAGGCAAAACCAGCCTGGTGCGCGCGCTCCTGAAAACCGATAATCAGTTGCGCAAATCGGTTTCGTACACCACGCGCCCGGCGCGCCCCGGCGAAGACAACGGCAAGCATTACAATTTCGTTTCGCAGCAGAAATTCGCGGACTTGCTCAAACACGGCGAGTTTCTGGAGCACGCCGAAGTGCATGGCCACAGCTACGGCACTTCGAAAAGCTGGATTGAGCGCGCAATACAGGACGGCCATGACATCCTGCTGGAAATAGACTGGCAAGGCGCGCAACAGGTGCGCAGAATTTTTCCCAATGCAGTCGGCATCTTCATCCTGCCGCCTTCGCTTGCCTCGCTGGAAGAGCGGCTGAAAGCGCGCGCTCAGGACAGCCCTAAGGTCATCGCAAGCCGCCTTAAGGCCGCGCGCGCCGAAATGAGCCATGTAAATGAGTTTGATTATGTTATTATTAACGACAAGTTTGAGCAGGCGGCGCAGGAGCTCATCTGCATCGTCCGCAGTAACCGGCTTAAACTCAAGCCTCAACTTGAGCGACACCGTGATTTGATTAACCACCTGAAGTGATTGGAAAGAGGAAGTATGGCACGCATTACTGTTGATGATTGTTTGAAAAAGATTCCCAATCGGTTTGAACTGACTTTGGCCGCGACCTACCGCTCCAGGCAGCTCGCCACCGGGGCGAGCCCGATGGTGGAAGCCAATAAAGACAAGCCCACGGTAATTGCGCTGCGCGAGATTGCGCAAGGTCTGGTCGGCGTGGATATCCTGCACAAAACGCAGACCTAAACCGCGGTTTCGAGCACCGAGTTTCGAGGAATAGCCGGACTCGGAACTCGCAAGCTGCATCGAGGAACCTGGCATGTCCGATGCGGAGATTTTGTTCAAGGAATTATCCGGCTACATGAAGTCGGAGGACATCGCGCAGCTCGAGTCGGCCTACCACTTCAGCGAAACCGCCCATCAAGGCCAGTTCCGCAAGACCGGCGACCCGTATATCTCCCATCCCATCGCCGTAGCCAATATCCTCGCGCAATGGCATCTTGACCCGCAGGCGCTCACCGCCGCGCTGCTGCACGACGTGATGGAGGATACGCACGTCACCAAGGACGAAATCAGCAGGAAATTCGGCAAACCGGTGGCGGAATTGGTGGACGGCTTGAGCAAGCTCGACAAAATCGAGTTCCAGACCCAGGAACAGGCACAGGCGGAAAACTTCCGCAAGATGCTCCTGGCGATGGCGCGCGATGTGCGCGTGATTTTGATCAAGCTTGCCGACCGGCTGCACAATATGCGCACGCTCAACGTGATGCACGCAGAGCAGCGCCGCCGCATCGCGCGCGAAACCATGGAGATCTATGCGCCGATTGCCAATCGCCTGGGACTCAATACCATCTATCAGGAATTGCAGGAACTCGCCTTCCGCTATCTCTATCCCACCCGCTACCGGGTGCTCAGCAAGGCGGTGAAGGCGGCGCGGGGAAACCGCCGCGAAGTGGTCGGCAAGATTCTGGATTCCATCAAGCAGTGCCTGCAGAAAGCGGGAATTGAAGCTCAGATCACCGGACGCGAAAAGCACCTCTACAGCATTTACAAGAAAATGATCGAGAAGTCGCTTTCCTTCTCCGAGGTGCTGGACATTTACGGCTTCCGCATTCTGGTCAAAGACGCGTCCGCCTGCTATCTGGCCTTAGGCGCATTGCATAGCTTGTTCAAGCCGATCCCGGGCAAATTCAAGGACTACATCGCCATTCCCAAGGCCAACGGCTACCAGTCGCTGCATAGCATGCTGTTCGGCCCGTTCGGCACGCCCATCGAGGTGCAGATCCGGACGCTGGACATGCACCGCATCGCCGATGCCGGGGTGGCTTCGCACTGGCTCTATAAAAGTTCTGAAGCGTCGCTTAACGAATTGCAGCAGAACACCCATCAATGGCTGCAAAACCTGCTGGAAATCCAGTCGGAGAGCGGCGATTCCGTGGAGTTCCTGGAGCATCTTAAGGTGGACCTCTTCCCCGACGAAGTTTACGTGTTCACGCCGAAAGGCCAGATCATGGCGCTGCCGCGCGGCGCGACCGCGGTGGATTTCGCCTACAGCGTGCATACCGACATCGGCAACCGCAGCATTGCAGTGAAAATAGACCACGAACTGATGCCGCTGCGGACCGAGCTCAAAAGCGGCGACCGCGTTGAAATCATCACCGCCTCGCACGCCAAACCCAATCCTTCGTGGCTGAGTTTTGTGGTCACCGGAAAGGCGCGCTCGCATATACGGCATTTCCTCAAAACCATGCACTACGAAGAATCGGTGCGCCTGGGCGAGCGGCTTCTGAACCAGGTGCTCACCGGGCTTAAGCCGGACAAGGTAAAAATTGACGATAGCCATTGGAACAAGCTGCTGCGCGACAGCGGCGCCAAATGCCGGGAGGAAATCTTCGCCGACATCGGCTTGGGAAAACGTCTCGCAGTGGTGGTGGCAAGACGCCTGTTGTCATTGGGCGGTCCTTTGACCAGGGAAGGCAAGAAAATCCCCGGCACCGTCACCATTCGCGGCACCGAGGGCATGGCAGTGCAATTCGCCAAGTGTTGCCGGCCGATCCCCGGCGACCCGATCATCGGCTACATCAAGAAGGGACAGGGGATGATAATTCACACCCACGACTGCCCGGTGATTGCCAAAATTCACGCTCCCCCGGAAAAAATCCTGGATGTGGAATGGGACCCCGAAACCAGCAAGCCGTTTGACGTGAGCATCATGCTGACGGTGGCCAACCAACGCGGGGTTTTGGCCAAGGTCGCGGCTGAAATCGCCGAAGCCGGCTCCAACATTGACAACATCAGCATGGAAGAAGGCGAGAGCAGCGCCTACACCACCATCCACTTTACCTTGCAGGTCACAAACCGCATGCATCTTGCCCAATTGATGAGGAGCTTGCGCAGAATTCCCGAAGTGGTGAGAATCGCCCGGGTAAAGGGCTGATATCCCCGTACTGGAAATTGCAGGTTTTTTTATTACCCTTAAGGACCGCCATAACGGCGGAGTTTGCGGCCTTAAAACCGTCTATACTGATGTCAGTGGACCATTCGCAGGGAGGCGGTTTGGATCATGGTTGCTCACTTCGTTAATCCCTGCATTGCGTAACCTTCGATCAAGGGCGTAATCAAATCATGTGAAAACCGACCTCAACAAAGTGTCGCTTAAAAAATCAAGGGGCGTACGTGCTGAAGCGGCGCTGCAAAAAACCGATGCAGCACAGAGGAGCTTGGAAATGCCGACCAAACCTTCTGTTGCAGCCGGGGTTAGCGATGCCGCTCGCAAACGTGCCGAGATCGCGCGTGCCCATCTGGCGTCAATCATCGAGTCATCGGACGATGCCATAATCAGCAAAGACCTGGAAGGAATCGTAACAAGCTGGAACACTGGCGCAGAGCGCATTTTCGGTTATTCCGCGACAGAGATGATTGGTCGGCCAGTGACCCTTTTGATTCCGCCTGAAAACCCTGATGAGGAGTCACAGTGCATCGCCCGCATCAAGGGGGGCGAGCGCATCGAACACTACGAAACTTGCTGCGTTCGGAGTGACGGCCGGCGCATTGACGTATCCCTTACCGTCTTACCGATAAAGGATGCGACGGGAAATATAATCGGTGCTTCGAAAATTGCGCGCGACATCACTGAGCGCAAGCGGGCGGAGGCGGCGTTGCGCGAGAGCGAGGAGCGGTTCCAGGCCTTCATGGACAACAGCCCCGTCATTGCCTGGGCCAAGGACGAGCAAGGACGCCACGTATACCTCAACCGAACCTATGAGAGCCGTTTCGGGGTACGGCTGGACGACTTGCGCGGGAAAACGGATTTCGATCTCTGGCCACCAGAGACCGCCACCGAATTCAGGAAGAACGACCAGGCCGTGCTGACTGCGGGCCGCCTGCTGGAGGTCATGGAGGAAACGCGCAATCCTGACGGGAGCCGTTGCACCTGGTGGAGCTTCAAATTCCCCTTCCTGGA
>DATMDB010000143.1:0-8579 GCA_035558075.1 Burkholderiales bacterium | reverse complement strand
CTTTTCGCCACCGCCCAGCCACCCGATTCAGAAGCACTGTTTGCCGTGCTCGCCGAGCGTCATATTGCGGCTGATGCCGAGTTACCGGATACAGGAGTAGGGTTGGAATGGGAACGAATGCTCTCCCCCGCTTTCATCATTACCCCGGATTATGGTACCCGCTCCTCCACCCTGCTCTTCATCGGCTCGGACCGGCGAATAATGTTCATCGAGCGCTCGTTTGAGCGGAGTGCCGACGCTGGTACCGTAAGCTACGAGTTTGTCATTCCATCCACGGATTCATAGGCACAGCGTCATTTTCACATGAGGGATCCCCGCGTCCATAAACGGACCATTGATCACCTCGAAGCCATGGCGTGAGTAAAACCCTATGGCCCCAACTTGGGAATTGAGAAAAACCCCCTTGAACCCCTGCTGTTTTGCGATTTCCAGAAGCGCCTTGAGCAGCGCACTGCCCACGCCAAGACCCCGCCATTGCTGCAATACCGCCATGCGGCCGATTTGCCCATCGGGCAACATGCGCGCCGTGCCGATGGTTTCGCCGCCGCTGCTCTGCGCCAGCACATGACTGCAAACAGGATCGCGGCCATCCCACTCAAGCTCCGGCATCACCCGCTGCTCCACAATAAAAACCGCTTCACGAACGGCTTTAATTTCGCGCTGCGCTTGTTCCCAGCTCACTTCCCGTATTTGGTGATTTTTGTGCATGTTTCGTGAATTCTCCTCCCAGACAAATATATAATGCACCATCTACCAAGAAATTAAGCCATGAAAAGCTTGTGGAACGCCAAGGAAGCGGCAAACTTCAAAGGTGACCTGGGTATGCGAGTTTACACGTCGCGCCTGCTGGGCCGGGACAAATCTCTGGTGCTGCACGGCGGCGGCAATACCTCGGTCAAGATCCGGGAAAGCAATATCCTTGGAAAAGAGGAAGACATCCTTTACGTCAAAGGCAGCGGCTGGGATTTGGAAAGCATAGAAGCCGCCGGCTTCTCTCCGGTGCGCCTGTCTCACTTGCTGCATCTTGCCGAGCTCGATGCACTCTCCGACCCGCAAATGGTGAATGAGCTGAAAACACATACGACGCGCGCCTCGGCTCCTGTGCCCTCGATCGAGACCATTCTGCACGCGATTCTTCCCGACAAATACGTAGACCATACCCATGCCGATGCGGTGATTGCCGTCACCAACACTGCGGATGGGGAGGAACGCGTTAGGGAAATCTATGGCAAGAGCGTAGTAATCATTCCCTACGTGATGCCGGGCTTCGAATTGGCGCGGGTGTGTGCCCGGCAATTCGCCAGCGAAGCAAAGCGCGGCACCATAGGCATGGTGCTCATGAACCATGGTATTTTTTCTTTCGGTGCCACCGCCAGAGAATCCTATGAACGCATGATTGCCCTGGTATCGCGTGCGGAAAAATATCTGGCCAGGAAAGGCGCCTGGAAAATCGCCTCTCGGGCCGGCGGCATTCCCAAAGCACCGCTGACAATGAAACTTGCCTCGTTACGCCGGGAAATTTCAAAAGTTGCGGGTTTCCCCGCCGTTCTCAACACCTGCACCAATGGCCAAACCCTTGCATTCGCACGGCGCAAGAATGTTGCGAAAATCTCACAGCAAGGGCCTGCCACACCCGACCACGTGATCCGCACCAAACGGCTGCCGATGTTGGGGCGGAATGTTGGGGCTTATGCCAAGCGGTACCGCGAATATTTCCACCAATACGTGCGCACAGCCAGGGAAAAGAAAACCATGTTGGATCCCGCACCACGGGTAATTCTCGATGTGGAGTTTGGCATGTGCACAGTGGGGCAAACTGCCAAAGACGCGGCCATTGCCGCTGAAATTTATTTGCATACCATCGAAATCATTTTGCGGGCCACTTCTCTGGGTGGCTATCGCGCACTTCCCGCAAAAGAATTGTTCGAAGTCGAATACTGGGACCTCGAGCAGGCCAAACTCAAGAAAAGCGGCAAGCCGCCGGTGTTCACCGGCGAAATCGCCTTGGTCACCGGTGCAGCATCGGGCATTGGCAAGGCATGCGTGGATTCCTTGCTTGCACGCGGCGCGGCGGTCATCGGCCTCGATTTGAATCCGGCCATTGGACACCTGCACAAACGCAGCGACTACCTAGGCGTGCGTTGCGATGTAACGAGTGAAACGGCTGTGACGAGCGCGCTTGAATGCGCTGTCAAAGCCTTCGGCGGTCTCGACATGCTGGTACTCAACGCCGGAATTTTCCCGGCAAGCCGCCGCATCGAAGCATTGCACGGCGAGGAATGGCGCAAGGTGATGAATATCAACCTCGATGCCAATCTGCTGATGCTGCGCGAATGCCATCCTTTGCTGAAACTCTCACCTAAAGGCGGCCGCGTGGTGACCATCGGCTCGAAGAATGTCTCCGCGCCGGGGCCGGGGGCTGCTGCTTATTCCGCTTCCAAAGCAGCGCTCAATCAGCTCGCCAGAGTAGCGGCACTGGAATGGGGTGTTGATAGCATACGCATTAATACCATTCACCCCAACGCCGTGTTCGACACGGCCATCTGGACCGAAGCGGTGCTTGCTTCGCGCGCCGCGCAGTATGGCCTCAGCGTCGAGCAATACAAGAAAAATAATGTGCTGAGGACCGAAGTCACAAGCCGCGATGTTGCGGAACTTGCCGCCGAAATGTGCGGCCCGCTGTTTGCCAAAACCACTGCTGCACAGGTGCCGGTAGACGGCGGCAACGAGCGGGTCATTTAACAAATTGCACCTAAGCCACCCTAGCTTTGTTAAAAATTGCTCGCAAATGCTCATTTACTTCTCGTGTAAACCCCGCTTTGCTCGCATTTTTTGCCTCGCCAGAACGGCTTATCTGTCAGTTTGTCCAAACCCTTTGAATCGATGACTCAAGCTAATAGCAAAATCGAAACCCTGCGCTGGCGGGACAACAAGCTGGAAATGATAGATCAGCGCATTCTTCCCGAGCGGTTTGAATATGTGAGCTTTGATTCCGCAGCCGCCGTCGCCGATGGCATACGCAATATGGTGGTGAGAGGCGCGCCTGCAATTGGTTGCGCCGCAGCCTATGGCATCGCATTGGAAGCACGGCGCTTGGAGCATCTATCGGAAAAAGATTTTGAATCGGCCCTGGAAAAAAGCTTTACCGAGCTTGTGCATAGCCGGCCTACTGCGGTCAATCTATTCTGGGCGTTGCAGCGCATGAGGGAAGCCTGGAACACAGTAAAGCATCAGAGTCGTGCGGTAATTGCGCAAAAATTTCTGAGTGAGGCACAGGCTATCCAAACCGAAGACCTGCTGATCAATCACGCTATCGGCAAGCATGGCGCTGCGCTCATTAAAGATAACGCGAGAATTCTTACCTACTGCAATGCCGGGGCACTTGCCACCGCTGGCCACGGCACTGCGCTGGGAGTTATCCGTTCAGCGGTAGAAGCCGGCAACAAAGTCAGCGTATTTACCGGTGAAACCCGCCCTTTCCTGCAAGGCGCGCGACTTACCGCCTGGGAACTGGTTCAGGAAAACATTCCGGTGACACTGATCACCGACAACATGGCCGGGCATTTTATGAGCCGCGGAGAAATTGATGTGGTGATCGTCGGCACCGACCGCGTGGCTGCGAACGGTGACGTGGCTAACAAGATCGGCACCTACATGCTGGCGGTGCTGGCGCAGCGGCACAATATTCCTTTTTATGTCGCCTGTCCGCTTTCCAGCATTGATCTTGGCGTTGCCAGCGGCGCTGATATTCCTATCGAAGAACGCTCAGCTTCCGAGGTCTCGGGATTCCGCCAAACGCAATGGGCGGCTAACGGTGTGAAAGTGCGCAACCCGGCGTTCGACGTAACACCCGCGGAATTGGTGACCGGGCTGATTACCCAGAAAGGCGTGGTGCTCTCCCCTAACCGGGAAAAGTTAGCTGCGTTATTCGTGGAAAAGAATTAAATCGTGACGCCGCCGCCTACTTCTATAACGGCGCCGTTGATGTAGCTCGCCTCGTCCGAAGCGAGGAAGGCGTAGGTGTTGGCGATTTCTTCCGGCCTGCCGAGCCGGCCCAGCGGCACTCTCTCCTCGATGGCTCTCAGCACTCGATCCGGCATCGAGCTCAAAATGGGGGTTTCAATGAATCCGGGGCAGACTGCGTTGGTGCGGATGCCCCATTTACCCAGTTCCCGGGCCCAGGTCTTGACCATCCCGATCACGCCGAATTTGCTCGCCGCGTAATTGGTCTGGCCGAAATTGCCGTACAAACCGACGATAGAGGACGCGTTCAGAATTACCCCTGAATTCTGCCGCAGCATGATGTCCACCACCGCCCTGGTGCAGTTGTAAACGCCTTTGAGGTTGATATCTATCACCATGTCGAACTGCTCGTCAGTCATGTTCTTAAGCTGGCTGTCCATGACGATGCCGGCGTTGTTCACCAGGCAGTCTATACGGCCGTATTTCTTCACCACCGCACTGACCATGCTTTCGATGCTGGCCTTGTCGCGCACATCCACGATAAAACCCGTGGCCTCGCCGCCTCCGGAGTTGACTTTCTGCACCGTCTCGTCCAGCCATTCCGGTGTCAAATCACAGGCGATGACCTTTGCGCCTTCCTTGGCAAACTTTATAGCGGTGGCCTGCCCGATGCCGCGTCCGGCGCCCGTTATAATCGCAACCTTGCCCGTTAGTCTCATGCACATCTTCCTTCACAATAAAATCAATGGCATGACTTGAGTCTAGCATAGCATTGTGCAATGCACAATGAGTTTTGCACACGAGGCTATACCGCTGTATTAACTAGACTATTAGCGTTTTACAAGATGCTGCGACGCAATTTGAGCGGGTATTCTGAAAACGACTGATAAGAGGGCTAGCGTTCGCGGATTTCCACAGAGGTGCCGGCCGCTACTGTATCGAAAAGCTCCAGCAAATCCTGATTGCGCATTCTGATGCAGCCTATTGAACCAGGCTTGCCCATTTCCACGCTGTCCGGACTGCCGTGGACATAAATATAACGACGCATGGTGTCAACGTTGCCCAGCCGATTGAATCCGACTTCGCAGCCGGAAAGCCAGAGTATGCGCGTCAGAATCCAATCGCGCTTGGGATGGAGCCTGGCGAGTTCGGCCGTGTAAGTCTCACCAGTGGGACGGCGGTCGACGAACACCGTATTCACCGGCAGGCCGGCGCCAATTTTGGCGCGAATCAAGTGTAGCCCGCGCGGCGTGCAATTGCTGCCGTTTAATTCACCCGCGCCGTTTTTCGAAGTGGAAACCCGATAGCGGCTCATTTCCCTGCCCTGCTCATCGAGCAAAGCTAGGGTTTGCCGCGGCAGGCTTACGACGATTTTTGGCATCAGTTTTCTGCCCCGCGGCGCTTCGCGAAAAAACGCCTCAGCTTCTCACCGCATTCGTCGGCGAGCACGCCGCTCACCACCCGCGTGTGATGATTGAGTCGCGATTCCTGAAATAGATTTACCACACTGCCGCAAGCGCCGGTCTTTGGATCCGCCGCTCCGTAAACGAGGCGCGCAATGCGCGCCTGCAGGATGGCCCCGGCGCACATGGGGCAAGGCTCGAGTGTCACGTAAAGCGTACAATCGGTCAAACGGTAATTGCCAATTCGCGCAGCGGCATCCCGCAGTGCGTGGATTTCTGCATGTGCGCTCGGGTCGTTTTTTGAGATGGGCGCATTGAACCCCCGTCCCACGATCTCGCCATTGCTCACCACCACCGCCCCGACCGGAACCTCATCGGACAACCTGGCTTGTTGCGCCATTGCCAGCGCCTCACGCATCAACGCGTCGTCAATCGTATCGGTCATTTTTGCCTCAAGGACGGCTTTTCAGAATATCACAGGTTATGTTCACGAACCGTCTTACAATCGATCCAGCGGGGTGTGCGCACCCCGGCACCCTTGATTATCACGTGGGCGTAAATCAACGCCTTGAATTCTAGTGCAGGATGACAAAATCATGTAGGATTTGAATTAATTAATTAATTAAACTCTTTCGGGTGTCTATTTCCAGTTAGGGCTCAGAATAGCGGGCCGCAGAATACGGGGAGGAAACTGACTATGAAACTGCAGCAGGCCGACATGCTTCGCCAAAGGATCAATAGGTTTTCGGAGATTGTCGGCAACCTATTGGTTGACTCTTTCCATTATCTGGCATTGTTTGCCATCGGGGGCGCCATCGTATGGTCAGCGGTGTTCGCGTTCTACGGGATGGTGACGAAGATTCACGCCTCGATCGAGGACATTCTGCTTTTGTTTATCTATCTCGAACTCGGGGCAATGGTCGGCATCTACTTCAAGACCAACCACATGCCGGTCCGCTTTCTGCTCTATGTGGCGATTACGGCATTGACAAGAATGTTGATCGCCGACATACAAGTCAATCACCACCCCGATCAGAGCATTCTCTTTATTCCGGGAGCGATCCTGTTGCTCACGCTCGCAATATTGGTCATCCGGTACGGCTCTTCCAGATTCCCTTCTGGTCTCGCGGGTGACGGCAGTAAATAATAGTCGACGCCAGAGTGAACGGCATTTCTTGCAGTCCTGGGCGCGCGGGCGAGTATGAGGCCTGACGTCCAGTTCAAGTGGAGCTGCTTCCTGCAACGCTTCACCAGCTTTTCGCCGACCGCTCAATCGGGCCGTTATTCCCACTCGATGGTCGCCGGCGGCTTGCCGGAAATGTCGTAAACCACGCGATTGATGCCGCGCACTTCGTTGATGATGCGGTTGGAGACTTTCGACAGTAACGCGTGTGGAAGCTCCGCCCACTGCGCGGTCATGAAGTCCTGGGTGGTGACCGCGCGCAGACACACGACATATTCATAAGTCCGGCCATCGCCCATCACCCCCACTGATTTCACCGGCAGGAATACCGCGAAGGCTTGCGCGGTAGCATCGTACCAATTCTTGGGTATATTTCGACCCCCACCCTGCCCCTCCCCCGGTGATGGGGAGGGAAGGTAAGGTGTCGCGCGCAACTCTTCAATGAAAATGGCGTCAGCGCGCCGCAATAAATCGGCATATTGCTTTTTCACCTCACCCACGATACGCACGCCCAGGCCCGGTCCAGGGAACGGGTGACGGTAAACCATTTCTCGCGGCAAGCCCAACGCCAAACCCAATTCGCGCACTTCGTCCTTGAACAATTCGCGCAGCGGTTCGAGCAGCTTCAAATGCAGCGTTTCGGGAAGCCCGCCGACATTGTGGTGCGATTTGATGGACTGCGCTTTTTTGGTCTTGGCGCCGGCGGATTCAATCACGTCGGGGTAAATCGTTCCTTGGGCGAGCCATTTCACCTGCCGAAGATTCTTCGCCTCACGCTGGAACACTTCAATAAATTCCCTGCCGATGATTTTGCGCTTCTGCTCCGGATCGGAAACTCCTGAAAGCTTTTTCAGGAATTTGTCGGATGCATCCACCTGAATGACCTTGACACCCAGATTGCGACTGAAAGTATCCATGACCTGCTTGGCTTCATTGAGCCGCAGCAGCCCATTGTCCACAAAGACGCAGGTGAGTTGCTTGCCGATTGCCCTGTGCAGTAGCGCGGCGGTGACTGCCGAATCCACGCCGCCGGATAGTCCAAGTAAAACTTCCTCCTTGCCCACTTCGTTGCGGATTTTGGCAACCGCCTCTTCCACATAATCGGGCATGTTCCAGTCGCCCTTGAGCTTGCAAACCTCGTGCACGAAGCGCTCGATGATGCGTTTGCCTTGCGGCGTGTGGGTTACTTCAGGATGAAATTGCAGCCCGTAAAGCTTGCGGCTTTCGTCGGCCATTGCGGCAATCGGTGTGGCGGCGTTGTCAGCGATGACTTTAAAACCGCCGGGCAGTGCATTCACTTGGTCGCCGTGACTCATCCACACGTCGAGCAAACCGTGGCCTTCCGTATTGGTCCGGTCCTGGATGTCGCGCAACAATTTTGAATGCCCTCTTGCGCGCACTTCTGCATAACCGAATTCACGCACAAGGCCGTTTTCCACCTCGCCGCCGAGCTGCGCCGCCATGGTCTGCATGCCGTAGCAGATGCCCAGCACCGGCACACCGATCTCGAATACGACCTGCGGGGCGCGCGGCGTGTTACCTTCGATCACCGAGGCCGGACCGCCAGACAGAATGATGCCGCGCGGGTTGAATTCGCGGATGAATTTTTCATCCACGTCGTAGGGATGCAGTTCGCAGTAAACGTTGGATTCGCGCACGCGGCGCGCGATCAGCTGCGTGTACTGGGAACCGAAATCGAGAATTAGGATTTTTTGATGCGTCATTGCAAGGCGGTCGAGGCGTTGTGTCATGCAATTTCCCGCACCTCACTCGACGCGGTAATTCGGCGCCTCCTTGGTGATCTGCACGTCGTGAACATGCGATTCGCGTACGCCCGCGGAAGTGATTTCGACGAATTGGGCTTTGCTGCGCATTTCGGTAATACTCAGGCAGCCGAGATAGCCCAGGCTGGCGCGTAAACCTCCCGTGAGCTGCTGTATCACCGCCACCACACTGCCTTTGTAGGGCACCCGGCCTTCGACACCCTCCGGCACCAGTTTGTCTGCGTTCATCTCGGGGTCCTGGAAATA
>DATMDB010000142.1:0-2593 GCA_035558075.1 Burkholderiales bacterium | reverse complement strand
CCGATTACAGCGGGCGACGCGGCGGCGGTGCATTTCGCGATTGTCCATGCCGACCCGCGCACCCCGGAAATCGGCGCATTGGTCGAGGATGTTGCGGATGCCATGCAAAGCGGTTTTCTGGTGGGCGGACTCACCAGCTCGCGCAACCGCCAGGTGCAGATTGCCGATGAGTTGGTGCAGGGCGGAATGTCAGGCGTGATCCTATCCGATGCGGTGACGGTTTCAACGCGATTGACGCAAGGCTGCTCGCCCATCGGTCCGCGGCACCGTATCAGCGAATGCAGGGGCAACATCATCATCAGGATAGACGGCCGCCCGGCGCTGGAGGTATTTAAGGAAGATATCGGCGAAGTGCTGGCGCGCGATCTTAACCGCGCGGGAGGGTATATTTTTGCCGGGCTGCCGATAGAAGGCTCGGATACCGGCGATTACCTGGTGCGCAATCTGGTGGGAATTGATGTCGATCAGCAGCTGATCGCCGTCGGCGAGCAGCTTGAACCCGGAATGCCTCTGATGTTCTGCCGCCGCGACGGCGCCACCGCTTTCGACGACATGCTGCGCATGCTGAACGACATCAAGCGCGATCTCAGAGCGCAACCGAAGGGCGCGGTTTATTTTTCCTGCCTGGGGCGCGGCGAACAGTTGTTTGGCGCCAACTCCAAGGAACTCAAGCTGATTCAGGACACACTCGGTGATATTCCGCTGGTAGGTTTTTTTGCCAATGGCGAGATTTCACACAACCGGCTGTACGGCTATACCGGGGTGCTGACGCTGTTTGTGTGATGGTCCGAAGGTATCAAGAAGAAAGGGAATCCCATGCAGCTCTATGATCGCGAAGTGTCCGGCAATGCCTACAAAATCCGTCTGTTTCTGGCCTTGCTTGATCTGCAATACGAAAAAGTGAGCGTCAATACCGCCGCCGGTGAACAAAAACAGCCGTGGTACCTCAAAATTAACCCGCGCGGGCAAATACCGGCGCTGGAAGCGGATGGGAAATATTTCTGGGATTCAACCGCGATACTGATTTATCTGGCGCGCCGTTATGGCGGGGAGGCGTGGTTGCCGCTGGATGCGGACGGCATGGCGGAGGTTGCGCAGTGGCTGGCAATGGCGCAGAACGACATACTGTACGGCTTGGCGCGCGCCCGCGCGATTCTTTTATTCGGCCGCAAAGCCGATTTGAACGAGGCGCAGGCGGCAGGCCGGAATGCCCTCCAGGTACTTGAGCAGCGTTTGCAGAATCATGAGTGGCTGGCGCTCGGGCGCCCGACGATTGCCGATATTGCCTGTTACCCCTATGTGGCGCTTGCTGAACAAGGCAAAGTCGCGCTCGATCCCTATCCTGCGGTACTGTCCTGGATGAAGCGCATGCAGTCGCTGCCCCGATTTGTCGGGATGCCCGGTTTGCGGCTGGCGTGACCGCCACAAGGAAGAATGGTGCGCATGATTTTGAACATTCTAATTGCTGTTGCCGCGGCTTATTGCGTACTGTGCCTGCTGCTGTTCTTTTTTCAATCGCGCCTGATTTATTTCCCGCAATACGGCAGGGAAGATTATGTTACACCGCAACAGGCTGGGATGGATTATCAGGATGTTGAAATCAATAGCGCTGGCGAGGAGCTTCACGGCTGGTTAGCCCCGGTGCCGCAAGCGCGCGGCACAGTATTGTTTTTTCATGGCAACGCCGGCAATGTTTCGCACCGTCTCGACTACCTGCGCATGTTCAGGGAGCTGGGTTTTTCGGTCTTGATTTTTGATTACCGGGGTTTTGGCAAAAGCAGCGGAGAGCCTTCGGAAACCGGCACTAATCAGGATGCCGAAGCGGCGTGGAATTATCTTGTGAAGACGCGGCGAATTGCGCCTTCCTCCATCGTGCTCTTTGGCGAGTCGCTGGGCGGCGCGGTTGCGGCATGGCTGGCTGCCCGTGTAAAACCCCGCGCCTTGATCATTACCTCGACTTTTACTTCGCTGCCTGACCTTGGCGCAAAACTCTATCCCTTGTTTCCGGTGCGGCTGCTGGCGCGTTATGAGTACAACACCAGGAAATATCTGCAGGCCGCCACTTGTCCGGTGTTGATTGTGCACAGCCGAGAGGACGAAATTGTCCCGTTTGAACACGGCGAGGAGCTATATGCCGCAGCGCACGAGCCCAAGCAGCTGCTGGAAATTCACGGTGGCCACAATACCAGCTTGATATTGAGCCACGATTTGTGGATGAAAGGCGTAGGCGCCTTTCTCGACCGGCACATGGGCGCAACGAATGCGGCGAAATATACGGACAACTTTGTGAAGAACGGGGCATGAACGGCATGCAGCAACGAGCTGTGCGCGCCAACGGCGTGCGCTTCAACGTTTGGGTGGGAGGGAAAGGGCCGCCTGTGGTGTTGCTGCACGGTTATCCGGAGAGCGCGCTGATGTGGCGCAAGATCGTCCCGCAGCTTTTGCCCAACCATACTGTGGTGTGTCCGGATCTGCGCGGCTACGGCGATTCCGACAAGCCGCAAGGTGGCTACGACAAGCGCACCATGGCGCTCGACATCAAATTGCTCATGGAAGCCCTGGGATTCAAGCGCTTCGCCGCAGTGGGGCATGA
>DATMDB010000141.1:0-5445 GCA_035558075.1 Burkholderiales bacterium | reverse complement strand
GCATAATTGTTTATCCACAAAGTAGCGCCAATCGCCATGCAAAACAGCGCCAGCGAGCCGAGAATCGGCCAGTGCGACGGCTGCGGCACATAGTAACGTCCAGGTTGGATCATGGATACCACTCCTCTGTAGTCTAGCCTGTTATAGCCTTACGCTGCAGCCTAGCCGGGTTGCCCGCGGCTGCCATCCACCTCGAAAAAAGTGTACGACAAGGTGATGGTGTTTACATCCTTGGGTAAACCTGGATCAATCACAAACACCACCGGCATCTGCCTTACTTCATTTGCTTTCAGGGTCTGCTGCGTGAAGCAAAAACACTGCAGCTTCTTGAAATACTCCGCAGCATACTGCGGCCCGTAACTCGGTATCGCCTGCCCGGTCACCGCATAAGGTAATGTATTCTTTACCTCGTAAGCCACCTGCGTCAGCTCGCCCGGATGAACCTTCACGCTGACCTGCAATGGCTGGAAATTCCACGCCAAGGCGCGTGTATTGGCGTCGAACTCCACGGTGATGGTGCGTGAAGTGTCCACCTGGGTGTTTTTCGCCACCTCATCCGCCTTGAGGATGTTGTTAATACCGGTAACTTCGCAGATCTTCTGGTAAAACGGCACCAGGGCGAATCCGAAGCCGAACATTGCCACCGCGATGATGAGCAGCTTCCTAAGCATCACGCGGTTCGCTGGATTTGCGCTCATTGCCAATGCCTGATAATGAAACCGATTAAAAACGCTGCCGCTACCGAAAGCAGAACCAGCGCGGTTCTAAATCTGTCCTTGTGCGAAACTTGCTCATCATGTCGCATGGTCGCTGGCTCGCATATTCCTACTTGATCAGCGGAGGTGTTTCAAAGCTGTGGTAGGGCGGCGGCGAAGGCAATGTCCATTCCAGCCCTTCTGCGCCTTCCCACGGTTTGGCCCCAGCTTTTTCTCCGCTGCGGATGCATTTAACCACGATGTAAACGAACAGCAGCTGTGACAGGCCGAAGCCGAAGGCGCCGATGCTCGAGATCATGTTGAATTCGGCGAATTGCGGCGCGTAATCGGGGATGCGGCGCGGCATGCCTGCCAGCCCGAGAAAATGCTGCACGAAGAAGGTGAGATTGAAGAAAATCATCGACAGCCAGAAATGCCATTTGCCAAGCGTTTCGTCATACATTTTGCCGGTCCACTTGGGCAGCCAGTAGTAAATGCCGGCGAAAATGCTGAACAGCGAGCCCGCCACCATCACGTAATGGAAATGCGCGACCACGTAATAGGTATCCTGCAACTGGATGTCAACCGGTGTGATCGCCAGGATTAGGCCGGTGAAGCCGCCCATGGTAAATACAAAGATGAAGCCCACGGCAAACAGCATCGGCGTCTCGAAGGTCAACGAGCCGCGCCACATGGTGGCAAGCCAGTTGAAGACTTTCACGCCCGTCGGCACCGCGATCAGCATCGTCGAGTACATGAAGAACAGCTGTCCGGCCGCCGGCATGCCCACGGTGAACATGTGGTGCGCCCAGACGATGAATGAGAGAATCGCGATGGAGGTGCCCGCGTACACCATCGAGGTATAGCCGAACAGGGGCTTCCTGGAGAAAGTCGGGATGATCTGCGAGATGATGCCGAACCCGGGCAGGATCATGACGTAGACCTCGGGGTGGCCGAAGAACCAGAAGACGTGCTGGAACAGCACCGGGTCGCCCCCGCCCGCTGCATTAAAAAAATGCGTGCCGAAGTGGCGGTCAGTAAGCAGCATGGTCACCGCTCCAGCCAGCACCGGCATTATCGCGATCAACAGGTAAGCGGTGATCAGCCACATCCACACGAATAGTGGCATCTTCATCAGTGACATCCCCGGCGCGCGCATGTTGAGGATGGTGGTGATGATGTTGATCGAGCCCATGATCGAGGACGCACCCAGCAAGTGAATGGCGAAAATGGTGAGATCCATTCCCGGTCCCAATTGCACGGAGAGCGGCGCGTAGAGCGTCCAGCCGGCGGCGGCGGCGCCGCCCGGCACGAAGAAGGAAATGATAAGCAGGAGCGCGGCGGGGGGTAGAAGCCAGAAGCTCCAGTTGTTCATGCGCGCAAACGCCATGTCAGGCGCACCTATCATCAGTGGCACCTGCCAGTTGGCGAAGCCGACGAACGCCGGCATGATGGCGCCGAAGATCATGATGAGGCCGTGCAGGGAGGTGAGCTGGTTGAAGAACTCCGGCCGCACGAATTGCAGCCCCGGCTGGAACAGTTCGGCACGAATGGTCATCGCCATTGTGCCGCCAAGGAAGAACATCACACAGCTGAACACCAGATAAAGCGTGCCGATGTCCTTGTGGTTGGTGGTCATCACCCAGCGCATGATGCCGCTTGGATGGTATGCGTGATCATCGTGAGCGTGAGTTGCGTGTGCTGCATCCATGATGCTGCTCTCCTTATCCGCTTAATACGTTACTTGCGCAATGCTTTGACTTCGCTTAGCTGAATCGCATCCCCGGCCTTGTTGCCCCAGGAGTTGCGTTCATAGGTAATTACTGAAGCGAGTTCCACGTCCGATAGCTGCTTGCTGAAAGCCACCATCGCCGTACCTGCTTTGCCGTTCATCACGATATTCAGGTGATCCGCCATAGGTCCGGTGGCGATCTTCGAGCCGTCAAGCGCGGGGAACGCCCCAGGAATACCCTTGCCGTTCGCCTGATGGCAGACGGCGCAGTTTGTATTAAAAACCTTTTCGCCCTGTGCTTTCAACTCATCCAAGGTGAAAGTTTTGCTGGCGTCCACCTGGGTTGCCGCCTGTTTTTGCTTCTGCTCAGCGAGCCACATTTCATAATCCTTTTGTTCCTTCGCTTCCACCACGATAGGCATGAAACCGTGATCCTTGCCGCACAATTCCGCGCATTGGCCGCGGTAGGTTCCGGCTGTCTCCACTTTGAACCAGCTATCGCGGATAAAACCGGGAATGGCGTCCTGCTTCACGCCGAAAGCCGGCACCCACCAGGAGTGAATCACATCGTTGGCGGTGATTAGAACGCGCACTCTCTTGCCCACCGGCACCACCAGCGGCTTGTCCACTTCCAGCAGATAATGCTCGCCCTTGGGCGCTTTGCCGTAAATCTGATCCTGCGGCGTGGCAATAGTGCTGTAAAAACTGACGCCGTCCTGGAGATAATCATAACCCCATTTCCATTGATAGCCGGTGACTTTTATGGTCATGTCCGGGTTGGAAGCGTCCTTCATTGCCAGGATGGTTTTGGTGGCTGGATACGCCATGCCGATCAGGATAAAGAAAGGAATGATGGTCCAGATGATTTCAACGGTGGTGTTTTCGTGGAATTGCCGGGCCTCATGGCCGACGGACTTGCGGTGCTTGTAGATGGAGTAGAACATCGTGCCAAACACCCCGCAGAAGATGATCACGCACACCAGGAGAATCAAAGTGTGCAGGTCGAAAATTTGTCGGGCGATGGGTGTCTCAGGCTGTGGCAGATTTAATTGGTAGGCGCTTTGCGCCAGCCCGGAATAAAGAGCCGGCAGGAGCAACGCAATACCACGTTTTATTTTGTTCGTCATCATCACCCCAAGGATTGCAACTATTCTAACGACTTTTTTTTTCGGCCCCAGACCCGCGGCATTATATACAAAGCGATTACGGCTGCCGGATTCTTTCCTTAAGCTGCCTCGCAAGCTTCACGCGCTCCTGTTGCGTCAGGTAATGCCCGAATTCAACCTCTCGCCCGTGCGAGCGCAACGCCAGGCGGCTGCCCGCCGCGTCACATACCACCTGTGCCCAGTATCGGTTGAGTTCGAACCGATTCAACCGGCCATGCTCAAGATATTCCACCAGCAACTTGTCGCCGCTTATACTGAGCCGCTCGTAATCGTCCGACCGGCGTTCGATATAGCGGAAAGCCAGAAACAAAACCAGCATTTCCAGGCCGGCGAAAGGCAAAACCGGCCACGCCCCGAAAACCGCAAAAGCCAAGGAAATGCCGAAAGAAACGATAAAGATAAAACCAAAAACCAGATACCGGCCCGATGTGCTGAGTGAGTTGTAGCGTTTCGCGGTAAGCGTGAAGGCCCCCGCATTTTCCGCATCGGCGCACTGCATGCTGTGTGGCTCTCCAACTCGCTTTGCTCTGTTTCGGCGAAGACGTAAGTTATCATAGGCATTACAGCAAGGCAAGAATATCAGTGCATTTGCGCGGCTCCCTTATGGTCAGACCAAGGATTGAATGGCAAGCTCGCGCGCAATTCTTTTTGGTTGGGGATCAGGCTGAAAAGCGAGCACGCCCAAGGCGGGTCGGACAAGCCTTTCCTCAAGCGCGCGCAAATTCTCTCGCAGCGCGGCCATGTGTGGATCAATGCAGTTTGCCACCCAGCCCGCCAGTTTGAGACCACGCTCCTCGATTGCACCCGAAGTCAGCAAAGCGTGATTGAGACAGCCCAGGCGCATGCCCACCACCAGAATCACCGGCAGACCGATTAATTCAGCAAGATCGGCGCTGTCCTGTTGATTGTTAAGCGGCACCTTAAAACCGCCCACTCCCTCGACCACAACCACGCCGGCCATTTTTTTTAACTGATCAAACGCCGCTTTGATTACAGACAGGTTGATTTCAATTCCGGCCTGTTGCGCAGCGATGTGCGGCGCAATGCGTGGTTTGAGAGCGTATGGATTCACCATATGCCGGGGCGCCTCGATTGTGCTCGCGGCAATCAACTGTTCAACATCACCGTTGCGCAAACCCTCTAGAGTCTCCTCGCAGCCCGCAGTCACCGGTTTCATTCCCACCACGCTTTGTCCTTGTCTGGCAAAAGCGTAAAGCAAAGCGCAAGCAACCATTGTTTTGCCGACCCCGGTATCGGTGCCGGTGACAAAAAAACCGCGGCTCATGAAAGTTTCACTTCCAGCTTGATGACTTTCCTTCCATCGTCCATGCGCATGGTTTCTGGCTTCCACGCATGTCCGTATACCACTTCAAATGTTGCAGGCAGCCGTCCCGCGCGGCGGAATTGCTCATAATTGCGGGTGACCGCCTGAAACTGCGACTTTCCGGCAAGTCCTTGCCGCCTGCCACAGGTCACATTGTGCGCGCCAATGCTCTTCAAATCGCGCATCAGCGACGTCACGTCGGAATAAGTCATGGTAATCTGCTCCATGTCCATAACCGGCGTGGCAAAGCCCGTCGCCACCAGCATATCGCCGAGATCATGCATGTCTGTAAAACGAAGCACATGGCTGTAATCATCGGTTCCCGCATACGACTGGCGCAATTCTTTCAGCGTATCCGGGCCAAAAGTACTGAACATGAACAGCCCGCCGGGCTGCAATACGCGGTGCATTTCTGCAAACACACGTTGCGGCTGATTGACCCATTGCAGCGTTAAATTGCACCACACCATGCCTGTGCTCGAACTTTTCAGCGGCGCAAGCTCGATGTCCCCGCATACGTGAGCGATG
>DATMDB010000140.1:0-10608 GCA_035558075.1 Burkholderiales bacterium | reverse complement strand
TCATGCCCGCCCCAGACTCCGGCGATGCGGTATTGCAGCGGCAGCGCGGAATTGGAATTGGCCGCGACAAAGGCGACCGAGAAATCCTTGTTGATGAATGAGGTGGTGAGACAACCGAAGGCGATTGCGACGAAAATGAATTGTCCCCACGCGGCGGGGCGCGCGACGCGCATCCACGCGGTCTCCCCGCGGGCGGCGCCGGCAAGCGTGAGTACGCCTTGTGCCAGCGCAATGACCAGCGCCAACGCGAGAGCGAACTGACCGAGCTCGGGGATCATCAGCGCTTCGCCTCTGCTTGCGGACCGGTTACGAGTGTCTGCGTGGTTTTCCGGACCACCGCGTGCGCTTTCTTGACGGCATCCGCCGCCTCGGGCGGCATATAGTTCTCGTCATGCTTGGCGAGCACTTCGCTGGCCTGAAACACTCCGTCGGCGCCGAGATACCCCTGCGTAACGACGCCTCTGCCTTCGCGAAACAAATCCGGGAGGGTGCCGCGGTAAACCACCGGAATGCTCCGCGCGGTGTCGGTCACGATGAACTGCACGCTGAGGCCGTCAGGCTGACGCTTGAGGCTGCCGGGCACGACCAACCCCCCAATACGGAAAACGCGCCATTGCGGCGCTTCTTTCGCCGCCACCTGCGAAGGCGTGAAGAAAAACACCAGGTTCTTGTTCAGGGCGCTCAGCACCAGCGCCGCGGCTGCTCCAAGCGCTGCAACCCCCACGGCGATTGCCACGAACCGTTTATGCCGGGGTTTCATTGCAATCCTCGGCGTGCCGCGCTGCGCATGAGCTCCCGCAGGATGCCGCGCTTTCTAAGGATGAGCAGCACGATTTCCATTACCAGAAGCCCCAACACCACTCCATAGGAACCCCACACGTAAAGCGCGTAGCCGCCCATCGCGAGAAAGTCGCTCCAGCTCGCCCAGTTCATGTTTGGCCACTCGCGTATTCCGCGACCCATTGGCTGTCGCGTTCGCGCTCGAGGATAATGCTGCGCACGCGCATCAGTGAAACCGCGATGCTGTACATCCACAGCGCGAGCACCATCACGATTATACCGGCAAACATTGTGGCCGCCATGGTCGGCGCGCTTTTCAGGCTCACCGACGCGCCCTGATGCAACGTGTTCCACCATTGCACCGAAAAGTAAATGATCGGGATATTGATGACGCCGGTGAGCGCAAGCACCGCTCCCGCCTTGTCGGCGCGGCGCGGGTCATCGATCGCGCCTTGCAGCGCCATGAACCCGAAATAAAGAAACAGCAGAATGAGTTCCGACGTGAGGCGCGCGTCCCACACCCACCAGGCGCCCCAGGTCGGCTTGCCCCATAGAGAGCCGCTCCACAGCGCAATAAACGTGAACAATGCGCCGGTGGGCGCAAGGGCGCTCGCCATCATTCCGGAGAGCCGCGTGTTGAAAGTCAGACATATGCCCGCCCAGAATGTCATGACGACGTAAATAAACATCGACATCCATGCAGCAGGCACATGGATGAAAATGATGCGGTAAGCCTCGCCCTGCTGGCTGTCGGTCGGCGCCACGAAGAATCCGAGATACAGCCCTGCCGCGGCGAGCAGCAGCGCCGCGACGGCAAACCACGGCGCGAGCTTCCCAGCCAGCGGGAAAAACGTCTGCGGTGATGAGTACCTGAACCAGCTGCTATGGCCGACGAACCGGTCTCGCCCCGCCGTGGTATTTTCAGGAGTCACATACATCATATTCAGACAATCTTAATATCTGCCCCAAAAGATCGGGCGGATCACATTTTGACCACATCATACCCGAATCATTCGGCTGAAATGCGCAGCGCCGCTGCCACTGCCCAGGGTGCGAATGCCGCCGCCACCACGAGCAGCGCGGCAAGCAGCAGAAAATGCGCTTCGGCGCCCAACCCGGCCGCGACCATGTCCACGCTGCCGGCGCCGATGATCAGCACCGGGACGTAAAGCGGAAGCACCAACAGCGAGAGTAGCGCTCCGCCCCCGCGTAAACCCAGTGTCAGCGCCGCCCCGATGGCGCCTATCATGCTGAGCACGGGCGTTCCCAGCAGCAATGATAGGGTGAGCGTTCCCAGCAGAGGTTGATGTAGATCAAACTGCAAGGCTAAAACCGGGGCGATGAGCACCACCAGCAGGCCGGTAACCAGCCAGTGCGCGACTATTTTTGCGGCCACGATTGCCCCCAGGGGCGCGGCGCTCAGCAGCATTTGCTCGAGTGTGCCGTCGGCGTAATCGGCTGCGAACATGCGGGTGAGCGACAGCATTGAGGCAAGCAGAGCGGCGACCCAGATCACGCCTGGCGCGATGGTGCGCAGCAGATTGGGCTCGGGGCCGACACCGAGCGGGAACAGGCTCACCACGATGACGAAGAATACGAGCGCGGTGAGCACGTCGGCCCACCTGCGGGAGGCGAGCAGCAGGTCGCGGTAAATTACGCAGCGCAGCACTGTGAACATTCAGGTCACCCGCGAATCGAGGTTGATGCACTGCACCTGCGGATTTTCAATCCTGATCTCCTGGTGGGTGGTAAGCACCACGGCGCCGCCTCGCGCAAGATGCTGCGCGATCAGCAGCCGGACGTAATCCATGGCGCCGGCATCCAGCGCGTCAAACGGCTCGTCAAGAATCCACAACGGAATTTTTTCAGACAGAAAAAGCCGCGCCAGCGCGACCCGCCGCTGCTGGCCGCGCGATAATATTTTGACCGGTAACGCTTCGTATCCCGCCAACCCAAGCCGGGACAACGCCTCCAGCGCCTGCTCCCTGCTCACATTGACTCCGACGAGGGTGCAGGAGACGACGAGATTTTCCAATGCGGTCAATTCTTCCTTAACGGCATGCGCGTGCCCGATATAGAGGAGCTGCCGCCAGTACTCCTCGCGCATCCACCGAATGTCACCGCCGTGCCAGCGCACCCTGCCGCAGACGGGCGAAAGCAGGCCGCATAATATGCGAAGCAAGCTGGTTTTTCCGCTGCCATTGGCACCCGTCACGCGCAGCAGGTCGCCGCCGCGCAGCGCGAAATTCAGGCCGCCGAACAGCCTGCGGCGGCCGCGCACGCACTCCAGGTCGATCGCTTCAAGCTGTGGGTTAATTTCTTCCTCGATTGAAAAAGCGAAGAGGCGGGCGCGTCTACTCTCTGAAGTTCACGAATTGCAGGGGAAAATCGGCAACGGACTTTCTGACGAGATTAATGGTTTCCTGCAGCATGTCTTTCTTGGCGCCGGAGATGCGCACTGCGTCGCCATGGATGCTGGCTTGCACCTTGAGCTTGTTGTCTTTAATCATCTTCACGATTTTTTTGGCGAGCTCGATCTCGACGCCGACCTTGAGTGTGATGGTCTGCTTTACTTTGTTGCCGCTCACTTTTTCGATTGGACTTTTTTGCAGGCAGCGGATGTCAATGCCGCGTTTGGTGAGCTTGCCGTTCAACACATCCAACAGCTGCCTCAGCTTGAATTCATCATCAGCGTAAGCGCTCAACACATACTCGTTCTGCTCCACGCGCGCGTCCGAACCCTTGAAGTCGAAGCGGTTGGAAATCTCGCGGTTGCACTGGTCCAGCGCGTTTCTCACTTCCTGCTGGTTGACCTGGGAGACGATGTCAAATGACGGCATGATCTGTTCCTTGAGAGTGATTTAAACCGCAGAGGCGCAGAGAAAATCAAAATCGAATAGACAGAATTTACATGATTTCGCAGGATTGACAGGATTAAATCCTGTAAATCTTGAAGAATCCTGTTAATCCTGTGAATTAAGGTTTTCCTCCGCGTCTCGCGGTTCACGATTTGTTTTTCAATTTGGCGGCGATGCGCATCCTGAGCGCGTTGAGCTTGATGAAGCCCGCAGCGTCTTGCTGATTATAGGCGCCCTGGTCGTCCTCGAAGGTCGCGATTTTCGGGTCGAACAGCGAATTGGTCCTGGAATCCCGCCCGGCGATAATGACATTGCCTCTGTAGAGCTTGACCCGCACCCGGCCGCTGACGCCCGCTTGCGAGGAGTCAATCATTTCCTGCAGCATCCTGCGCTCGGGGCTCCACCAATAGCCGTTGTAAATCAGCGCCGCATAGCGCGGCATCAGGTCGTCCTTGAGATGCGCCACTTCCCGGTCGAGGGTGATGGATTCAATCGCGCGGTGCGCTTTCAGCATGATGGTGCCGCCCGGCGTTTCATAACAGCCGCGCGATTTCATTCCGACATAGCGGTTTTCCACCAAATCCAGCCTCCCGACGCCATGCTTGGCGCCGGCGCGGTTGAGCGTGGTCAGCATTTCCGCCGGACTAACCCGTATGCTGTTGATGCTCGCGATATCGCCTTTTTCGTACTCAAGCTCGAGATATTCCGGCTTGTCCGGTGCTTTTTCGGGAGAAACCGTCCAGCGCCACATGCTTTCCTCGGGCTCCCTGGACGGATCCTCGAGGCCGCGTCCCTCGTAGGAAATATGCAGCAGATTGGCATCCATGCTGTAAGGCGCGCCGCCGGGCTGCTGCGCTTCCACCGCAATACCGTGTTTCCTGGCGTAAGCCAGCAGCTTCTCGCGTGAAGTCAAATCCCATTCGCGCCAAGGCGCGATCACCCGGATGTCCGGTTGCAATGCGTAGTAACCGAGCTCGAAACGCACCTGGTCGTTGCCCTTGCCGGTGGCGCCGTGGGACACGGCATCCGCCCCGGTTTGCCGCGCAATTTCAATTTGCCGCTTGGCGATGAGCGGGCGGGCGATGCTGGTGCCGAGCAGATACTCCCCTTCATAGACGGCATTCGCCCGGAACATCGGAAACACATAATCGCGCACGAATTCCTCGCGCAAGTCGCTGATGAAAATTTCCCTCACTCCAAGCTGCTTGGCCTTAACCCGCGCCGGCTCGAGCTCTTCGCGCTGGCCGATATCGGCGGTGAAAGTCACCACCTCGCACTTATAGGTATCCTGCAGCCATTTGAGGATGACCGAGGTATCCAACCCGCCGGAGTAGGCGAGCACCACTTTTTTTATTTCATTCATTACAATTTCTCTTCTGTTGCCCGTAATTTTAAACGACGGAGACTTAAGATCTTAATTCACAGGATTAAAAGGATTTTTAAAGATTGACAGGATTTAATCTTGTTAATCCTGCGCAATCCTGTAAATCCTGTCCATTCGTTTTTGCTCTTCTGTACGTCTTCCGTTTCTACTTAATCTTTCCCAGCAGCAAATACTCCATCAGCGCCTTCTGGGTATGCAGGCGATTCTCCGCTTCGTCCCATACCACTGACTGCGGACCGTCGATGACTTCAGCAGCGACTTCCTCGCCGCGGTGTGCGGGGAGGCAATGCATGAACAACGCGTTGGATTTGGCAAGCGCCATCATTTCCTCATCCACCCGGAAATTGGCGAACACCCGCTGGCGCGCCTCGGTTTCCTTTTCGTAGCCCATGCTGGTCCAAACGTCGGTGGTGACCAGATCGGCGCCGCTTACCGCGTCGTGCGGGTCGGCGAAGCATTCAAGATGCATGCTGGCATAGCTTTCGCCGCGCTCGGGCTCGAGCTCGTGTCCCGGCGGGCAGGCGACATGAAAATTGAAGTCGAAAAGCTTCGCCGCTTGCAACCAGGAATTGCACACGTTGTTGGAATCTCCGACCCATGCCACGGTTTTGCCGCGGATCGAGCCGCGGTGTTCCAGATAAGTAAAAATGTCGGCCAGGATCTGGCAGGGATGATATTCGTTGGTGAGCCCGTTGATGACCGGCACCCGCGAGTGGCTGGCAAAGCGCTCGATGATACTTTGCTCGAAAGTGCGTATCATCACCATGTCCACCATGCGCGAAATCACCTGCGCCACGTCTTCAATCGGCTCGCCGCGCGAAAGCTGGGTGTCGCGCGGGGAAAGAAACATCGCCGATCCGCCGAGCTGGTTCATTCCCGCCTCTAGGGATACGCGGGTACGGGTCGAGTTTTTTTCGAAAATCATCGCCAGCGTCTTGCCGTGAAGCGGCTGGTAGAGCTCGCCGCGCGCGCGCTTGGTCTTAAGGATGCGCGCGCGCTCGAACAGATGCTCGAACTCGGGGAGCTCGAAATCTTTGAATTGCAAAAAATGCCTGGTGTGCATGCTCAGTCCCGCATTTCAGGCGCGGGCACTGGCGGAAGCCGCTTGCCGTGAAAAATCCCTGATCAGGCCGCTTAAGCCGTCAACCAACAGCTGCGCCTCCGCCTGCCGCATCACCAGCGCGGGCAGCAGACGGATCACGTTCTCCGCCGTGACGTTAATCAAGAGCCCCTGTTCCAGCGCAAGTTCCGCGATGTCGCCGCAAGGTTGCGCGAGCTCGACGCCCATCATCAAACCCTCTCCGCGGATTTGTACCACCTCCTTGACGCCGGCTAATGCCTGCGCCAGGCCGTTGCGGATGAATTCGCCGAGCTTGACCGCGTGAGGCATGAGTTTTTCTTCTTCGATGACGGCAAGCGTGGTGAGCGCGGCGACGCAGGCGAGCGGGCTGCCGCCGAATGTCGAGCCATGGCTGCCGGGTTTGAACGCTTCCGCCGCCGCTCCCGCCGCGAGGCAGGCGCCGATGGGCACGCCGGAACCCAAACCCTTGGCAAGCGTCATCACATCGGGCTTGATTCCGGAATGCTGGTGCGCGAACCATTTTCCGGTACGGCCAATCCCGCTTTGCACTTCATCCAGCATCAACAGCCACCCCTGCTCGTCGCAGATGCGGCGCAGGCCGTGGAAGTAATCAGGCAGGGGCAGCGGCACGCGAATCCCGGCTTCGCCCTGAATCGGCTCCACCAGCACCGCGACGATGTTTTTGTTATGGCCCGCTACCTGCGCTACTGCATCCACATCGTTGTAGGTAACCCTCGCGAAACCGCCCATCAGCGGTTCAAACCCCGCCTGCACCCGGCGCGAGCCGGTAGCGCTCAAAGTCGCCATAGTGCGTCCGTGAAAACTTTTTTCCATGACGATGATGGTCGGGTTGTCTATGCTTTTTTGATGGCCGTAGAGCCGCGCCAGCTTGATCGCCGCTTCGTTGGCCTCCGCTCCCGAAGTGCAGAAGAACACCTTGTCCATGTTGGCGAGACCCGCGAGTTTTGCCGCCAGCTCTTCCTGTTTCTGCACCTGGTACAGATTTGAAGTATGGATAAGCGTGCCTACCTGTTCGGAGAGCGCTTTGATGAGCCTGGGGTGGGCGTGCCCGAGGGTATTTACCGCAAGCCCGGCAACGGCGTCCAGATAGCGCTTGCCCTGGCCGTCCCAAAGCCATACGCCTTCGCCCCGCACGAAGGAAACCGGCAATCTTGCATAAGTGTTCATCAGGTGCGACATGAGATTGACCCAAAAAATAAATGCACACGGGGCACAGGCCGCCGTGTGCGGAAAGTTTCAAACTGTTAGCTTGGTTAAATTATACGCTTGTTGCAAGGGGATACTCTAGTCGAAAGTTTCTGAGTTTCGAGCTGGTCACCCTTGCGGGCTCAAGGCAAGGCTAGCCATGCAAGCGTTTCAGGCCTTTTTCTTCGGGCTTGGTCAGCGTGCGCAAGGTGGGCAGGTAGCCGTCAAACACGATGCCGTGCAATTCCACTCGTTTCTGGCTGCGCAGCAACCCTACCAGATAGTGAATGATTTCGGTGGTAATCACCTGTCCCGGCACCAGCACCGGAATCCCGGGCGGGTAGGGCACGATCTGGTCGGCGCACACTCTTCCCGAGAGCGCGGTGTTCACGCGGTCTTTTTCGTCGACCAGCGGCACCAGCTCGCCGCCGCAATAAAACGCGTCGCGCGGAAGGTATTTGAGGTGGGTGAAGCGCGGGATCTGCGGCGTCTGGTAGAACCGCCGCGGGGCGCGCCCTTCGCGTGCGATGCGCATCAGCGCGTCATACAGGCGCGACACCTTGCTGCGCGTAGTGCCGATGGTGAGCAACAGAGTCAGCGTATTAAAAGTGGATTTCTCCACCTGAATGTTGTAGCGCTCGAACAGCTCCTGCTGCAAATCCTCCACAGTGTAGCCGCAGCGGGAAATGTCCACCGTGACCTTGGTGGGATCGAGTTTGATGCTGTCCATCCTTACTTCATCCGGCAGCAGATCGTCGAGTTCCAGCACGCGGAACACTTCGGTGGAATTGATTTGCGTGCGCAATTCCGTGGCCAGCGCCAGAGTTCTAGAGAGCAGCTTGTAACCCTCCATCACCGCCTGCTTGCGGGCGATGTCCAAGCTCGCGATCATGGTGTATTGCGGGCTGGTGGAAGTGTGCATGTTGAAGTTTTCGCGGAAGATATGCTCGTTGAAGTCCGCGTCATTGACGTGAATCATACTCGCCTGGGAAAACGCGGAGAGCACCTTGTGCGTGCTTTGCGTGGCATAGTCGGCGCCTGCCTCAAGCGCGGTCGGGCGGAAAGCGGGATGAAAGCGCGCGAAGCCGTACCAGGCTTCGTCAATCACCACCTTGATGCCGCGGCTGTGCGCCGCTTCGATGACGGGCTGCAGGTCGTAGCGCAATCCGTCGTAAGTGCAGCTCGTCAGCACCAATGCTTCGGCGTCGGGATGGTCCTCGACGGCTTTTAAGATGGCGCGTTTCGGCACCGGCCCGAACAGGCTGAATTTTTTATTAACCGAGGAATCCAGGTAAATTGGGTGCGCGCCTGAAAGCACCACGCCGTGATGCACCGACTTGTGGCAACTACGGTCGAGCAGCAGCTTTTCGCCGGGCGCAATCAGCGTCTGGAAAATCACCTTGTTGGCAGTGGAAGTGCCATTAGTGGCGAAAAAAGTGCGCCGCGCGCCAAACGCTTTGGCGGCGATTTTCTGCGCTTCCAGGATTACGCCGCTGGGCTGCATCAGCGAATCCAGCATTGGCACCGACACCGACAAATCCGCGTCGAACACATGTTCGCCGATGAACTCGTAAAAATCGCTGGCCCACGGGCTGTCGCGCAAGCTGTCGCCGCTCGAATGACCGGGCGAATGCCAGGCATCCTTAGCCATCAGCACATAGCTTTTGAGCTGGTCGTAAAACGGCGTGCGAGCTTTTTCCTGGATTTGCGCGTTCAGAATGCGATACATGCCGCGGTAATCGCGTTCTTCGCGATAGAAGTAGCCATCCACCGATTCAGCGAACAGCCTGTCCACCACCTGGTCTTCCTGTTCCTTGGCAATCAGGATGTAGACATCGAGTTCGGGGCGGAAACGGGTGATTCTCTGCACCAGTTTCAGCGCCGACATCTGCTTGGTGCGCGAGCCGTTCTTGTTGTCGTTTTTCAGGGTGTACAGCGTGTCGTCCACCACCACAGCCTGGAGGTCGCCGTCTTCTTCGATGGAGTGTAATGCTTGCTGCACAGTGGTGACACCGCTGAAGGTGATGCCGAGGGGATTGTCGAGCGAGCGCGCCGCAGCATTGAGCCCCTTGATGAGCTCCTTCAACACCAGCTTTTCATCGTTGATGACGAGGATGTGGCTGACCGGTTTGCGCATTGGGGATTTTCGGATTTCAAAAAAAAGCTTTATGCGCTAAATGCGCGCGCATTGCAACCCCGGGTATGAAAAACCTGAACGCCCTTGACCGTTGGGAGGACTGACGGCGAGGGCGAAAGGAATTAAGCCATCGCCTTGATGGCTTGAGAGAGGCGGCTTTTGTGGCGGGCGGCCTGGTTCTTGTGCACGATTTTCTTGTCGGCGATGGAATCCACAGTGCGCACGGATTCCTTGAAAGCGGCTTGCGCCGCAGCCTTGTTTCCGGAAGCGATAGATTTTCTCACTTTTTTGATGGCGCTGCGCAGCGCGGTGTGCAGGCCGGCGTTGTGGTGCCGGCGGATTTCGGCCTGTTTGGCGCGCTTCTTGGCGGATGCGATATTGGCCATGCAAACCTCTAAAGCAAATCAATCAGAGGGCGCAATGATACGTTTGTTCGCAGTTCATTGCAACCGAGGGCAGCCGTTTAATACGCGGCGCGCGTGAATTTATGCCACGTTCGGGTTAACATACGCCACGATGAATTTACTGAAAGCGCTGGCCACCGTCAGCAGCATGACTCTGATATCGCGCATCCTGGGCTTTGTCAGAGATACCGTGATCGCCCGCATTTTCGGAGCGGGTTTGTTCGCCGACGCATTCTTCGTCGCCTTCCGCATTCCCAACCTGCTGCGCCGCCTGTTCGCCGAGGGCGCGTTTTCCCAGGCTTTCGTGCCGATTCTCGCCGAATACAAGAACCAGCGCGGAGGCGAAGCCACCAAGCTATTGGTTGATCACGTGACAGGCCTGCTGGTGCTGAGCCTGTTCGCGGTAACCTTGCTCGGCGTGATAATCGCACCGCTGATTGTTTACATCAGCGCCCCGGGATTTTCCGCAACGCCGGCCAAGTTCGATATCACTGTAGATCTCTTACGCATCACATTTCCCTATATCCTGTTCATCTCTCTGGTGTCGCTGGCGGGCGGCATACTCAACACCTGGAGCAAGTTTTCCGTGCCCGCGTTTACTCCGGTGCTGCTCAATCTGTCGTTCATCGGCTGTGCGTTCTGGCTTGCTCCCTATGTCAATCCGCCGGTGAAAGCCCTGGCGTGGGCGGTTTTCATTGGCGGTGTGCTGCAGCTTGCGTTCCAGGCGCCGCACCTCGCGCGCATCGGCATGCTGCCGC
>DATMDB010000139.1:0-7473 GCA_035558075.1 Burkholderiales bacterium | reverse complement strand
GCAGTACCCCGACCGCCATCATGCTCGCCAGGAAACGATTCTCGAACCAGAGCGCGGCCACTGTGGCCAACAAGGCGATGTCCGAAAACCAAAGGAAGTTGCCGCGGCTGTACTTGATCGCGTAGACCGGCACCGTGATCGCTACAAAAAGCGTATAGGCGAGCTTGATCCACAGCGGAATCAGGCTATCGGGTTCCACTCTTCCAGCGTCCTTATGCTTAATCTAACCAGCGCGCGGCTTTATCACGCGTCCCGGTTGAGCGAATTGTCAGGCATTATATTTGAACCTTTGCCTTACGCATGAATAATATGCCCGCCGGCAAAAGCCCAATTTTCCCACTGCGTTTCCTTGAAGCAAACCATGACGTTATCGGGATTCAGACCCGGCGCACGCGACAAGCCGGCGATGATGTCCCCGAGAATCTTCTTTTTCACCTTCACGCTGCGGCCAACTGAAAAAAGTATTTCGATCAGGACAAAATCGTCCGTTCGCCTGGTTGCGAGATCGGGGTATTCAGGATCAAAGCGGAAATCATCGGCATTGAGTTCCAGTACGCGCTGAAAACGGTCTTTCTCAGGCACGCCGGAAGCCACAAGCGCATTATGCACGGCGCCGAGGACCGCCGACTTGAACTCATTGGACTTGGGTTTGCGAACGGTAACGGTTATTAAAGGCATGGATTTTCCTTTCGGTCTGACGGTTCAATTGAAAAGCGCGCTTCAGCGTTTCGGTTGCATGTACGGGCTAGGCCGCCGCGACCGCCGTCCTGACAGAGGGCAGGTCCACGGCACGAAACTCCGCCGCCTTAGCCGGGCTCGGCCTCGGCGTTCCCACGAGATGCACCAACGTATCGGCCGGAGCCACAGCGGAGGCGACGTCTCGGCCTGAAGAGCGTTGCCACGGACGAGCTCTACTTACAGCGGCAGCTGCGTTTGCGACTCCGCACGCACGAGCGCTCGCACCGCGTGCCCGCGTCCCAGGAGTTCGGGAATCAACGCACGCCCAAGGTAGCCGGTCCCTCCGGTGATGAAGACGACGTGCTTTTCCATTCCTTTTGTGCCGACCTAATGTTTAAGTTGAGG
This sequence comes from Burkholderiales bacterium, assembly GCA_035558075.1. Classification (GTDB taxonomy): domain Bacteria; phylum Pseudomonadota; class Gammaproteobacteria; order Burkholderiales; family JAHFRG01; genus JAHFRG01. Next base: position 6,390 of record DATMDB010000139.1, on the reverse strand, counting down.
GGCGCGTCGTGTTTTGCGCGTCAGTCGAGCCGGCTGTTGGGCGATCAGTCAGGAAAACTCAATAAGGTTCGCGTCCGGGTCTCGAAAGCATAATTAGATTGCCGGTCCCTATGTGTTGTAATCAACGCCGTCTGGGTCCACGCAGGGCTGGGTTAAGCCTGTCGATATCAGCTTGAACTTGCTCGCGACTTCGTACGTAGACAATCTCCCGCCCCATCACACTCCCGGCGTACGCCCGACCGTTTCGAGTCGGAGTTAACTCGCACTTGACATTGTGGATACCTTCACCGAGCACAACCTGTATCCGGTCGGCTCGCTTGCTGAAGACCACAACGTCCAGGGTCTGCCCACTTTCCGTTACACGAACCGTAATCTTCTCTGTGTTCATCAGGTCGTCAACTCTGCTTAGTGTCTCCGGTGGAGCGCGAGGTTGGGTGTCATGAAAAATCCTCCAGGTGAATCGGTGTACCTAGCAATTCTATCAACGGCCGATTACCGGTAATTTCGGTTTTGACGCCGTCAACAAATGTCAGGTAGAGCTTTGCACCCACTTTACGTTTAAATGGCAGAGGAATAAGTTCGTGCCTAATACCCCCAACTTCTAAGAATCCTTCGGATATCGTATTGGGAAACAGTGGCAACGGCCCCGAAGTTTCCGCCTCAAACAGGACTAACCGTGCCTCCTGACTCCAGCCCGTGCCGGGGTCTCTGCCCGGTGTTCCCTTTGACTTGTGAACGTAGGCGTGTGAAAAATGGATCATCGCAACGCCATCCAACAGCTCTATGCGACTTACGCGGGAATCGTGCAACTCCAATGCACTTCGCAATTTCTCGTACTTGCCTCGTCTGACAGTTAACTAGAAATGGACGCCCGAAAAGGTGTAATTAATTGCCCCGTACAGTGGTGTACGCTGCCATCCTTCAATAATTAGGCCCACAAAATAGCGAAAATGGAATCAGAGTCAATTATAATTCATCTCCATGTCATGGGTTACGTCATTTACAAGATTATTTGCTAATGCAGAACCTTGATTCATTCTTTTCTAGCCAAAGCGCGCTTGCACAGGCAGTAGGCGACTTCCGAGTGCGCCGGGGGCAGCTCGAGATGGCGCGCGCGGTCGCCGATGCGATTGAAGGCAATTCGGTTCTGGTTGCAGAAGCCGGCACCGGCACCGGCAAGACTTTCGCGTATCTCGTTCCCGCATTGCTCTCGGGCGGCAAGGTGATTATTTCAACCGGCACCAAGACGCTGCAGGACCAGCTCTTCAACCGCGACATTCCCACCGTGCGCGCCGCGCTAAAGGCGCCGGTGACGGTGGCGCTGCTCAAAGGACGCGCCAATTACGTCTGCCACTACCATCTCAACCAGGCGCTGAATGAAGGCCGGTTCGGTAGCCGCGAAGACGCAGGTTATTTACCCCTGATTGCGCAGTACGCGCGCACTTCGTCCTCGGGCGACAAAAGCGGTTTGGGTGACGTGCCTGAGAACGCCGGCGTCTGGCTGCATGTCACGTCCACCAGGGAAAACTGCCTCGGCCAGGAATGTCCCAATTACCAGGAATGCTTTGTGATGAAAGCGCGCAAGGAAGCGCAGCAGGCCGATGTGGTGGTGGTGAATCACCATCTTTTTTTTGCCGATGTGATGCTGCGCGACGAAGGCGTCGCGGAATTGCTGCCGGCGTGCAATACGGTGGTTTTTGACGAGGCGCACCAATTGCCGGAAACCGCCAGCTTGTTTTTCGGCGAGACTATCAGCACTGGCCAAATCCTCGAGCTCGCGCGCGATACCAGAACCGAAGCGCTGATCAATGCGCGCGAGTTCACGGCATTGCCGGAGGCCGCTGCCGCCCTGGATAAATCCGCCAGGGATTTGCGGCTGACCGTGAATGAAGACAACGCGCGCCTGTCGCAGCAATCATTACAGGATATTTCCGGTTTTAATGCGGCCCTGGACGGGTTGTGTGAAAAACTCAATGCGCTGGCCGAATTGCTGGCGAGCCAGGCGGAACGGGGCGAAGGGTTACGCAATTGCTGGCGGCGTGTGCTTGAACTGCTGGAAAAAATACGGCGCTGGCGCGATGCGGACGCCGGGCAGGTGCGCTGGGCGGAAGTATTCAACCAGGCGCTGCAGCTCAACAGCACGCCTTTGTCCATCGCCGAAATTTTCCGCAAGCAAATCGAGGGCAACGCGCGCGCTTTGATTTTCACTTCGGCAACCTTGTCGGTGAACAAAGATTTCAGCCACTACCAGTATGAAATGGGATTGCATGATGCGCATACCGCCTCTTGGGACAGCCCGTTTGATTACTCCACACAAGCGCTGTTATTCGTGCCCGAAGATTTGCCCGATCCCAATAGCAGCGGGCACACCAGTATGGTGGTGGCAACAGCTTTGCCGTTGATAAAAGCCAGCCAGGGGCGTGCGTTCCTGCTGTTTACCAGCTTGCGCGCAATGAAGGAAGGCCATGCGCTGCTGAGACAGCTTTTCAGCGAGCAGCAACTGGATTTTCCGCTGCTGGCCCAGGGCGAGGGCTCGCGCAGCGAACTTTTGGAGCGCTTTCGGAAGCTCGGCAATGCGGTGCTGGTCGGCAGCCAGTCATTCTGGGAAGGAGTGGACGTGCGCGGGCCGGCGCTGTCGCTGGTGGTGATTGACAAGCTGCCGTTTGCGCCGCCCGATGACCCGGTGCTCGCTGCGCGCATCGAGCAAATCAACAAACAGGGGCGCAATGCCTTCATGGAATACCAGGTGCCGCAAGCGGTGATAACATTGAAACAGGGGGCAGGGCGGCTGATTCGCGACGAAAGCGATCACGGTGTATTGATGATTTGCGACCCGCGTTTGCTGTCCAAGGCTTATGGCCGCAGAATCTGGCGAAGCCTGCCGCCGATGCGGCGCACCCGGGAAGCAGTCGAAGCGGTGAATTTTCTTGAAGAGTGTCGCGTCGCCGTATCGCAAATGGAAAACGTGAAATGAGAATTCGCAATCAGATGCTGCTGAATTTGGGTTCGGGCTGGGCTTTTCTGTTTTGGCTTTCTGCGGCTGCGGCCCAAAGCTATACTTGTGACGTGCAGCCCAACACCGATTGCCGCAATGCCGACTTGCGCGACGCCAATTTGCAGTATGCGCAGCTCTACGAATCAAACCTCGAAGGCGCAAACCTGGAGAAAGCGAATCTGCAGTATGCGTTTCTTTACAACAGTATTTTGCAGGGCGCAAACCTGCAAGGGGCGAACCTCATGTCCGCCAGTCTCTCGCATACCGTTTTAATGCGCGCCAACCTGAAGGAGGCCAATTTGTCTCGTACCAATCTGCTTGGCGCCGACCTGGAAGGTGCGGACTTGCAGGGCGCCAATTTGGTCAAAGCCAACCTCAAGGGCGCAAGCTTGAAGGGTGCGAACTTGACTTCGGCGAATTTAAGAGGCGCGAACCTGGAAAATGCGGATTTGCAGGGCGCGAATCTGCAAGGCGCCAATTTCGAGGGCGCGCTGACCGAGGATTGCAAGGGTTGTCCTTAGAATTAATTCTTAAGCGGCGCCGCCCACAAGTCATGAGTATCGGAGGCGGTGATTTTTACCCGCACGAACTCGCCTGCGGCAAGCCCGCGTGAATTCTTGATGTAAACCCGGCCATCGATTTCAGGCGCATCGGCGGGGCTTCTGGCAATTGCGCCATTATTAGTCACTTCATCCACCAGCACGGTCATCGCCTGGCCGACTTTGTCTTTTAGACGCTGCGCGCTGATTTTCTCCTGCAACTCCATGAAGCGCGCTTTTCTTGCTTCCTTGACATCCTCATGTACATGCCCGCTAAGAGCGTTTGCCGCGGCCCCGTCAACAGGCGAATAAGCAAAGCAGCCGACGCGGTCGAGCTGGGCCTGTTCCAGGAATTCCAGCAGCTCGTCGAATTCCTGCTCAGATTCGCCCGGGAAACCGACAATGAAAGTGCTGCGCAGGGTGATTTCAGGGCAGACTTCGCGCCAGGCGCGTATCCGCGCCAGATTGTTTTCGGCCCCCGCCGGGCGCCGCATCGCTTTGAGAATGCGCGGGCTGGCGTGCTGAAAGGGCACATCGAGATAGGGCAGGATTTTATGCTGCGCCATCAGCGGGATCACTTCATCCACATGCGGGTAAGGGTAGACATAGTGCAGTCTCACCCATATCCCGAGTTCGCCCAGCGCACGCGCGAGATCGGTCATGCGGGTTTTAAGCGGCCGTCCTCGCCAGAAGCCGGTGCGGTATTTGATATCCACGCCGTAGGCACTGGTGTCCTGTGAAATCACCAGCAGTTCCTTGACGCCGGCTCTTGCCAGATTTTCCGCTTCCTGCAGCACTTCGTTCACCGGCCGGCTCACCAGATTTCCGCGCAGCGAAGGGATTATGCAGAACGTGCAGCGGTGGTTGCAGCCCTCCGAGATTTTGATATAGGCGTAGTGCCTGGGGGTAAGCTTGATGCCCTGGGGTGGAATCAAGCTGGTGTAAGGATCGTGGGGTTGGGGCAAATGCACATGCACTGCGTTCATCACTTCCGGCAGGGCATGGGGTCCGGTGACTGCCAGCACTTGCGGATGCGCGTTGCGCACGACTTCTTCTCTCGCGCCCAGGCAGCCGGTGACGATGACCTTGCCGTTCTCATGCAGCGCTTCGCCTATGGCATCCAGCGATTCTTCCACAGCGCTGTCAATAAAGCCGCAGGTATTCACCACCACCAAGTCGGCATCCCGATAGCTGGGCGCAATAACATAGCCTTCGGCACGCAGTTGGGTGAGGATATGTTCCGAATCCACCAGTGCCTTGGGGCAACCGAGCGAAACGAAACCAACTTTGGGAACGAGATTCATGCAGCGACGAGAACCAAGACGCTCACTCGATCAAGGGGATTTCTTGTCTTCTGCGGGCTTATCGGAACCTGCGTCAGGCGTCTCGGATTTGGAAGCGGCTTGCTGGGAAGACGGTGTTTGCGGCGTGGCGCCAAAATCGGGGAATCCAAAATTGCCGAACAAGGTTCGCGTCTGCTTCTGCAGCTGGCTTTGCATGTCCAGAAACATGTTGGCGCTTTGCTCGAGATAACCGCCCAGCAATCCCTGCATCGCCGGCCCCTGGAATTTGAGAAATTGCGCCCACGTGTCGGCATTCAGTATAGGGTTATCACCGTACAGGGCGCGCGATTGTTCCTGCAAGCGGTGCTGCATCTCGATAAAGGTGTGGACGTTTTTTTCCAGGTAAGCACCCATCATGCCCTGCATGGCGTGGCCGTAAAAGCGGATGATTTGCGACAGCATATCGCTGGAAAACATCGGCGTGCCCGCGCTTTCTTCCTCGAGAATGATTTGCAGCAGGATGCTGCGAGTCAGGTCTTCACTGGTTTTGGCATCCACCACGCGGAAATCCACATGCTCTAACACCAGCTTTTTGACATCGGCCAGCGTGATGTAGCTGCTGGTGGCCGTGTCGTACAGACGCCGGTTAGGGTACTTCTTGATAACTCTATCGCTCATGCCGCAAGCTCCTTATCCGCGGATGCCTGAAATAGCTTGTTATGTTCGGTGCAATAACTTGAACGGTAATTATAACCGCATGATTCAGAATAAAAAATAGATTTTGTACCAGGACTACGAAACATCTGTACTGCGTCGCAGCAAAAATCCTTGACAAGCCTAGTCCTAGCCTCTAGAATGGTAAATGGTGCAGTGCAGCATACATTGCCTGCTTTTCTAACGTTTGACAAGGAGTTTGATTATGTTTAACGAACAATTTCCCGAGCTTAACAAGAACAACATAGATAATGCGCTGCGTATCGCTAAGACCACTATGGAAAGCACCGAGCGCCTGATTAAGCTGCAACTCGAAGCCGCCAAGCTGGCGATTGAAGAGAATGCAAAAAACGCAAAGGCATTGAGTGAAGTGCAAGACTTACAGGAAGTAATGGCGTTGCGCGCCAAGCTGGCTGGATCCAGCGTGGAAAATGCGCTGAGTTATTCCCGCAAGGTCTACGAAGTGGCTGCACAGGCCCAGGCCGAACTTGCCGAACTGTTTGAAGAGGGTCTTTCCGCTTACACCGAGAATTTGGTTAACGTCGTCGAGAAAACCACCGGATCCGCTCCTGCTGGTTCAGATCTGGCAATCGCTGCGCTCAAATCCACGGTTGCGGCGACTCAAGCCGTAGTTGACGGCATGAGCAAAGCTGCCAGGCAGGTTGCGTCCGCGGCCGACGCCGGCGTCAAGGCCGCGCCCCCCGCAGCGGCGGCAAAGGCCCCGAAAAAAGGTTATTGATTCTTTCCTCCTCCTGAAATATAGAGGCTTGACCCCGCCGCTCCCGGCGGGGTTTTTTTATCCTTAATGGCCTGTTAATACATGTGCTGTCCGCCGTTGATTGAAATGTTGGCGCCGGTG
>DATMDB010000138.1:0-3253 GCA_035558075.1 Burkholderiales bacterium | reverse complement strand
CTGGAAAAAAACGGCGAGATAGTTCCGCGCAGCCGTTTCAATCAGGAAATGCTTTATGACGGCGATAGGCTGGAAATCGTCATCGCCGTCGGCGGCGGTTAAAACTTTAAACCGCAGAGGACGCAGAGAAAGGCCAACTCAATCTTTTAACCGCCGATGAACGCAGATAAACGCAGTCCATTCGATTTCATTCAGGATAAGTTGTGGTTTCATCGGCGACTATCGGCGTTTATCGGCGGTCAGGATTGATTAGTTTTGCCTTCCTCCGCGTCCTCCGCGGTGAAAGCTTTACTTAACTTTCAAAGTGGCCTTCTGCTTGGAGATAAGCTGTTTGACTCCGGATTGCGCCAGATCGAGCATGGCGTCCATCTGCTCGCGGCTGAACGGCTCGCCTTCGGCGGTGCCCTGCACTTCGACCAGGCCGCCGCTTCCGGTCATCACCACGTTCATGTCGGTATCGCAAGCCGAATCTTCCCGGTAATCGAGATCGAGCACCGGCCTTCCTTGATACATGCCAACCGAAACCGCGGCAACGAAATCGGTGAGCGGCGATGAGGCAATGATTTTCTGCTTCAGCAGTTTGCCTACCGCATCATGCAAAGCCACAAAAGCGCCGGTGATGCTCGCGGTGCGGGTGCCGCCATCCGCCTGGATCACGTCGCAATCAACCTGGATGGTGCGTTCGCCCAGCTTTTGCGAATCCATCACCGCGCGCAACGCGCGCCCGATGAGTCGCTGGATTTCATGTGTGCGCCCCGATTGCTTGCCGCGTGCGGCTTCGCGCTGGGTGCGAATGCCGGTGGAGCGCGGCAGCATACCGTATTCGGCAGTCACCCAGCCCTGGCATTTTCCTTTCAAGAATGGCGGAACTTTTTCGTCCACGCTCGCGGTACAAATCACCCTGGTATCGCCGCACTCGATCAGCACCGAACCTTCCGCATGCTTGGTGTAATTGCGGGTAATCCTCACTTCGCGCAACTCGCCGGGCTTGCGTTTGCCTGAGCGCATGGTTATTTGGAGTATTTCTTGATGGTTTGCTGGATTTCGGCAATCACCTGCTCGATTTCCTCGTCAGTGACGGCTGGAGCATCGCGCCCGCTGTCAAAGCCGCTCATTTGTGTCGTGAACGCATTAATCGGCATGGTCTGAGTGGAAACTTCAATCATGGGCGCCTCGCGTCCTTCCGCGCTCCAAGTCATGCCGATGGCACTGATATTGTCGCTCTTCTCGCCCGCGCGCGACTCCGCCTGGTTCATCAGGTGCTGCACCGCCTGGATCACCGGATAGCTGGAGATGGCAGCGAGGATCTCATCGTCGGAAAGCGGGCTCCATAGGCCGTCGCTGCACAATAAAAAGGTATCGCCGTCCCGTACCGGCGTTTTCTTCGACAGATTCACTTCCGGCTCCATGAATCCTCCGAGGCAACTGTAGATTTTGTTGCGTTCGGGGTGATCCACGGCCTCCTCGGGTTTGATGCTGCCATTGTCCAGCATATGCTGCAATTTGGAGTGGTCGCGTGTGCGCTTAATCAGTTTGGGACCACGGAAAAAATACAAGCGCGAGTCCCCGGCATGCGCCCAGTAAGCGGTATCATCCTGCACGATGCACACGACGCAGGTTGTGCGCGGCGAATCCTGCAAATGGTGATTGCTGGCGTAACTCAAAATCGCCTGGTGCACAGTATCAAATGCATAATTGAGAAACAACTGCGGCTCCTTGAGTTTGGGATTGGCGTGTTTTTCAAATGTCTCGGAGATAAGCTGCACCGCAAACTGCGCAGCCACCTCCCCGTGCAAATGCCCGCCCATGCCGTCAGCCAGCACCATCAGCAGCGCATCGCGGCTGTAGGAATAGGCAATACGGTCTTGATTGTACTTCCTGCGGCCGATGCGGCTGGTCTGGTAAATGGTGAACTTCATGCTTTAGCGGCTGCTCAGGTGGAGCGTCTTGCGCAGGCTTTCCAGGAAATTGTCTTTATGTGGCTTCTTGCCGGGTTTATGCAGCAAGACCTTTTGCAGGGCGTACACACTGAGCGGACGCTCCTGCGAATCGAGACGCAGGCACCAGTCTATGATCTCCAGCAACTCGTCAGAGTATTCGCCGTGCCACATTTTCTGCGCCGATTCCAGCTTGTCCTCATACACCCGGGCATCTGCGGGCTGCGGGGCTACGCCGGCGAGGCAGGAAATTATGCTGGCGCCGACGCTGTAGATGTCGCTCCATGGCCCCAACAATTCCATACCCTGGTATTGCTCGGGGGGCGCGAAGCCGGGCGTGTACATCGGTTTTAGGTTGGGGCTGTCGCGCGTCAAGGTCTGGCGCGCCGAGCCGAAATCGAGCAGCAGCGGCGAGCCATCCGCGCGCAGGTAGATGTTCGCCGGCTTGATGTCCAGGTGCAGCAGCTTGTGCGTATGCACTTCCCTAAGGCCGTTCAGCAAATGGCCGAACACGTGTCGGATGAACTTCTCGTTGATAGTGTGCTTGTGCGACTGGATTTGCTCCTGCAAAGTCCTGCCGCGCTCGTATTGCATCACCATGTATACGGTTTCGTTGGTGCGGAAGAAATTCAGAACGCGAATCACGTTGGGGTGAACGATGCGTGCCAAGGATCTGCCTTCCTCGAAGAAACAGCGCATGCCGTAGCGAAAAACCGCCTGGTTGTCTTCGGAAATGGCATGCACCTCGTAGCCCTTCGTGCGCAGCGCCAGCGCGCTCGGCAGATACTCCTTGATGGCGACAAGTTTGTCGTTTTCGTCGTAGCCGCGATAAACCACGCTGAAGCCGCCGCGGCTCAATTGCCTGTCAATGCGGTAATTCCGCAGCTGGTAACCGTTGGGAAGCGACACATTGAATTGTGAAGTCATGCCTAGTAAGGATATGCTATCGTTTTGAAAGGACCTTCATTGTCGGTATTTGCGCGGTTAAAGTAAAGGAACCTCCGATTAAGCCCCGCGCGCGGCGCGTTGCGGGCGAGGGACGGCCAGATGCTAGACGCGAGGGCGCAGCGCTACTGAGTAGTAACGCAAGCCCGAGCAACACCGCAGATGGCCGCCCAATCGCCGCAACCCGAAGGGACGGGACAATCCGGGCACATGGCTTTGTTGTTCGTCGCTTGTTTGGCATCAACCAAACGGCGCTCCTCACGCCTTGCCCTGCACCTGGATAGCACACCGTCGCGCACGCGATGGACTTAATCAGAGGTTCCTAGCCAAGGTAAACGAATGATCCACAGCATGACCGGTTTTGCGGTCGC
>DATMDB010000137.1:0-6318 GCA_035558075.1 Burkholderiales bacterium | reverse complement strand
TCTTAACCCCACGGTGGTCTGGTTTGTGGTGCAGTTTGCCAACGTGGTTAATCTCATCGAGCGGCGGGAAATTTTCCCCTAGTGATGATAATTTGGCGGGGTGGTTAACCTACGCGGAGAACGCCTGAGTTCAGCCACGCTTGGTTGCGGAGATGTTTATAGCCGGAATGCCTCTGCGCCGATACCCAGTGCGCATGTCCGTGCACCGGTTTACCCGGCTCACCCAGTGTTAAGCAGGGGGATTGAAAACCTACAAACCGCTATACGTTTCACTTCTATTGAAACTTCGGCAGAGCTCAGCAAAACTGCGTGTCGTCCCGGGAAAAAGAACCTGACTCACCCCGATTGGAGCTAAGGGAGATTGCCACTTTGACGCTCATTTCGGGAGGCATTGCTTATTTGCAGCCGGCGCACTACAATTAGTTGCCCTTGGCCGATGGGGTACTATGTATTGTGGTTTCCCCCTGCCGTCGGGCAAAATAATAAAACTCGCCGAGGAGGGACCATAGCGATTGGAGCATAGCGCAACTGGACAAAGCCCATTTATTCGGCAGACAGCCGAACCGACCCGACCCGCTACCCAAGGAGAACATTATTGAGCGCGATACTTGAGTGCTTCTTGATTTAACTTCAATCCAGGATTTGTTTCGGGGCGACTGCGAATGAGGTTTTTTAGTAAAACGAAACAACAACCGGGATGGCTGGCCCTGGGCCTTAACGCTCAAGGTGTGAGTATTGCCCATATCCGACGCCAGGCTGAGGGCCGACCCGAAGTGCTGCGCTGCGAATTTCATCGCTGGCAGGCGGCCGGCAGCGAGGCGCTGGCAGAACTGTGGAAAGAGGTGCGCTTCGACCAATACCGGTGCACCACGCTGCTCAATCTCGGCGAATATCAAATGCTGCAAGTGGAAGCGCCCAATGTGTTGAAGGATGAACTCAAGGCAGCAATCCGCTGGCGCATCAAGGATTTCCTGAATTACAATATTGACGACGCGGTAGTGGACGTGCTGGATATCCCGCTGGCGAAAAACGCTCCTGCGCGCTCCCATTCAATGTACGCAGTTGCCGTTCCCAAAGCGGTTATCCAGCAACGCGTGTCGCTGTTTGAAGACGCAAATATCCCGCTGGCGGTAATCGATATTCCGGAAATGGCACAACGAAATATCGCGGCGCTGTTCGAACGCGAAGGAAAAGGACTGGCGCTGCTGTCGTTTGATAACGAGGGCGGGCTTTTGACCTTGACCTGCTCCGGAGAACTCTACCTGTCGCGGCGTCTTGAAGTTTCGCTTGGACAGCTGAACGATGCCGATGAAGGTCTGCGCAAGCAAAACTTCGACCGTGTGGTCCTCGAGTTACAGCGTTCCTTCGATTATTTCGACCGCAGTCACAGTTTTATCACCTTGGACAAGTTGATGCTGGCGCCGTTGCCGAAATCCATCGGGCTCGAGGCCTATTTCGCGGACAAACTTAACCTGCCAGTGGAAACTCCTTTCGTGCCGGTGGAAACGCTCAGTCTGGGGCAGGTGCTGGATTTTACCGCCATTCCCGATCTCAACGACGGCGAGATGCAAGGCCAGTATTTTCAAGTACTGGGAGCGGCGTTACGTAATGGGGAGAAAGCGCTGTGAGCCAGCAGATTAACCTATTCAGCCCGGTTTTTCTAAAAAAGCAGATAAAAAATTTTTCGACGGTGACCATGCTGCAAGCGCTTGGGCTCATCGTTGCGGGGGCGGTGGTTTTATACGGCTACCTGGTCTACCAATACAGTGCTTTGGTCGCGCAGGCGGCGCAAACCGAGCAAAAACTTGCCAGCGAACGGGAGCGCCTTACCAAATTCACCAGCGATTATGCCCCACAACAGAAAAGCGCACAGCTCGAAACGGAAATCAAAAAAGCGGCGGCGCAGTTAAAAGCGCGCATGGAGATGGTGGAGACGCTCAAGAACGGAGCCACCATCGGCAGCATCGAGGGCTATTCGGAATACATGCGCGCATTTGCCAGGCAATGGGTCAACGGTTTATGGCTGACGGGTTTCGACATCGCCAGCGCCGGAACCGAATTGTCAATTGTTGGGCGGACCGTGCGTCCTGAATTGGTGCCGTTGTATGTCCAGCGCTTAAGCGGCGAGCCGGTGATGAAGGGGCGGCAGTTTTCTTTCTTGAAGATGAGCCTGCCTGCGCAAGCCACGAGTGCGGCAAAACCCGGGGGGGATCTGCGCTATCTGGATTTCAATCTACAATCCGCGGAATCGGGTAAAGCCCAATGAAGCTCGATTGGAAAACATTGTCCGACAAGGTTGACGGCATGAGCCCGCGCCAGCGCGGGCTCATTTTCGCCGTGGCGGCGTCGATAGTGGTCGCCCTCGTCAGTAGCCTGTTGATTGAGCCGCAGCTGGCAAAACAAAAGGTGCTTTCCCGGAAGACGGAGCAGCAGCAAAGCGAGATAAAAAGCATACAGGCGCAACTTCAGGCGATGGCGGAAGTACGCAAAATCGATCCGGATGCGGCCAATCGCGCCGAGCTGGAATCGCTGCGATTGCAGCTGGTACAGCTTAAAGCTTCACTGCAGGTCAAACAGCAGCATCTGATTCCGCCCGATAAAATCGCCGGATTGCTGGAAGAGATACTCAGCCGCAACCGGCAGTTGCAACTCATATCGCTGCGAAACCTGCCCGCCAGCGCCGTAACGGGAGAAGAGGAGCAAGCAGCGGCCGTTGAAAAGGAATTTTTTAAACACGGTATCGAGATGACCGTCAGCGGAAGCTATTTTGACTTGCTCGACTACATGGTTCAGCTGGAAAAACTGCCTTGGCAGATGTTCTGGGGCAAGGCCAGCCTGGTTGTAGAAACATATCCCGTCTCGCGGATGACCCTGACGCTCTATACCTTGAGCCTGGATAAGGCATGGCTGGTGATATGAAAAAGAACAATGAGAATAACTGGAACGCCCAACTGATGCGGCTGCACCGGGGCAGAGTTTTCCTGTTTTATGCTTTCGGTTTCATTTTTGCCCTGCTTGAGTGCCCTGCGCTCGCCGAAAACCTGCCAGATCCGACTCGCCCGCCGTCGCAAGTTGAGGCACCGACGGCAGGCGGCGCGACTGTCCCGCGCGGCGGTCCCTTGTTGCAGTCGGTGCTGATTTCACCGCAGCGTAAAATTGTCATTATCAGCGGCGAAACGGTCAAGCTGGGCGGCATGTACGGTTCAGCCAGGGTGGTGAAAATCAGCGAAAGCGGGGTGGTGCTCAACGAGGGGGGCAGCTTGCAGACATTGAAGCTATTTCCAGGGGTGGAAAAAACGATGTCGCATATGGGGGAGGCAACTGACTCTACCGGAAAAAAATTGCCGCGTAGCAAGCGAAGCGCTGACCGGAAAAAGGAGAAATGAACAGATTTTATTTAATCGTGCTGATACTCGGTCTGTTCGGCTGTAGTTTGAATGCCAGACACAGCACGACCGCACAGGAGATCAACGCCGAACTGGACAAGGCCGCCGAAAGGAAAGCGGCGCTGGCGCAACCGGAGGCGGTAAGCCAGGCTTTGCTGCCGCCGCTTACGGTGGAATTGCCCAAACCGGAAGGTAGACCGCAGGAGCAGAAGTTTGACCTGGTGGTCAACAATGCCCCGGCAAACCAGGTCTTTCTGGCGATTGTTTCGGGCACCGGTTACAGCATGCTGGTGCACCCTGATGTCAAGGAGGCGATTTCAGTCAATCTCAAGGAGGTCAGCTTGTTCGAGGCGCTGGATGCCGTTCGCGAGCTTTACGGTTACGAGTACAAAGTGGACGGCACGCGCATTTTTATCCAGCCGCTGACCTTGCAGACCCGTGTGTTTCAAATCAGTTACCTCAACGACCAACGCAAGGGCACTTCCGATATCACCGTGACCTCCTCGGGCGCAATTACCACTACGGGTGCGGCCGCCACGGTGGCGGCGGAGAGCAGTAAACTCACCACCACCGCAACCAGCGATTTCTGGGCAGAGCTGGCCAAATCGCTTGCGGCTATCGTCGGTACAGCCGAAGGCCGCAGCGTGGTAGTCAGCCCGCAATCCGGCGTCATCGTGGTGCGCGCCATGCCTGCGGATTTGCGCCATGTCGCTGCCTACCTTAAAGCGACGCAGCTGAGTGTGGAAAGACAGGTCATTCTCGAGGCGAAAATTCTTGAAGTCCAGCTTAACGAGGGGTTCCAGTCGGGCGTCAACTGGTCCGCTTTCAACAGGACCCCCCATACCCGGGGGTCAGTCGGGCAGCTGACACCGAACACGCAATTGAGCACCACGGGCGGCACCTTGATAGGGGGAACGACCACCAGCCCAAGCGGTGGATTGAGCGGTGGATCGCTGGCCAATGTCACTATAGCCGGCACCCCCATCTCAACTACGGCTCCTGGCAGCAGTATTGCGGCGGGAGCGGCAGCGGGGGCATTGTTTGGGCTTGCCTTTCAGTCTAGCAATTTTGCCGCCCTGATCAGCTTTCTGGAAACCCAGGGCAATGTGCACGTGTTGTCCAGCCCGCGCATCTCCACCTTGAACAACCAGAAAGCGGTGCTGAAAGTCGGGCAGGACGAGCTGTTTGTGACCAACGTAGTCTCGAGCACCACCGTCAGCCAAGGTCTCGTCGCTAGTTCAACTGCTCCGACCATCACCTTTCAGTCGTTTTTCTCGGGAGTCGCATTAGACGTCACGCCGCGGATAGACGAAGGCAACAATATCATTTTGCATGTCCACCCCTCTGTCAGCAATGTCCAGCAAGTAGACAAAGTCATTTCGCTGAGCACGACCCAAGGTGGCCCCCTAACCATTCCGGTTCCGAGGAGCTCCATCCAGGAAACTGACAGCGTGATTCGCGCGCAGGACGGCCAGATTGTCGCCATCGGCGGGCTGATTACCCAATCCCAGGTATCGGACCGCTCGCAAATTCCCGGGCTGGGAAATATTCCGCTTGCCGGAAATCTGTTCGGCGAGAGCAACAAGGTTTCGCAAAAAAGAGAGCTGGTGATTCTGCTCAAAGCGACCGTGGTCCACAGCGACAAGGACTGGCAGGACGATATTCTGCAAGCACGCGAACGGATGCAAAACCCGCGATACGGTTCCCCCTCTGATGCGAAATGAGAGGCGGGGGCACAAAAATAACGGCTTGTGCGTTCGGGATTCGGGGAATTGAGTTAAGCAACGAAAGTTTAATACCCAGGAGCAACTGAAAAATGTACCGTGCCTATTTTGGTTTGCGCGAACCTCCCTTCGGCATCACTCCCGATACCAGCTTCGTTTTTGCCTGCACTTCCCACCAGGAAGCGCTGAACACGCTGCTGATCGCGGTCAAAAGCGGCGAAGGCTTCATAAAAATTACCGGCGAGGTCGGTACCGGCAAGACACTGTTGTGCCGTCGCTTTCTTGCTACTCTCGGCAATTCCTGTGTTTCCGCCTATATTCCCAATCCTTATCTTGATCCGCATTCCTTGTTGCTGGCCCTGGCTGACGAACTTGGGACCCCTCTCAAGCGAGATGCGGGCCAGCACCAGTTACTCAAGTCGCTGACACTGGCTTTGCTGGGATTTGCGCGGCAGGGAAAACAGGTGGTGGTTTGCCTGGACGAAGCGCAGACGATGCCTCTGGAAAGCCTTGAGGCGCTGCGGCTTTTGACCAACCTGGAAACGGAAAAAAGAAAGCTGGTGCAAGTGGTGCTGTTCGGCCAGCCGGAGCTCGATAAAAAGCTCGCGCAACCCTCGGTGCGTCAACTGCGCCAGCGCATCACTTTCCAATATCATCTCGGCGCATTGGCCAAGAATGAACTGGATCACTATCTGGCACACCGCTTAAACGTTGCGGGCTATAGCGGAAACCGCATATTCGCCACACCAGCGGTTAGGCTGATGCACCGGTTGAGCGGTGGCATACCGAGACTGGTCAACATCCTTGCGCACAAGACGTTGCTGCTGGTCTACGGCGAGGGCGAGCACCAGGCGCTGCCACACCACGTACGAATTGCCGCAGCCGACACGCCTGCGGCGAAATCGAGCGTCCATCCCGGCTGGTGGTTCACTTTTGCCATGCTGCTGATTTCGGTGAGCGGCGTCGCCTGGAAGTTCTTGCAATGAGCGTGATCAACCAGATGTTGATGGACCTCGAGAAGAGGCACGCGCCGCGTCCTGAAGGAGTGCTCAGCCTGGCGCGTGCTTTGCCGCAAGTCACTCGTTATCCTCGCTGGCGGTTGGCTGCGCTCGCCCTGAGCATGATGGCAGTTGTTTTTGTCTGGGTCATGCAGCGCGAGAATATATTATCATTGCTGGCTACCGCGAAAACGCGGATTCAGACGCCGG
>DATMDB010000136.1:0-2407 GCA_035558075.1 Burkholderiales bacterium | reverse complement strand
AATGCCCGGATAAACCGGACCGTCTATTCCCACAATTGCCGAATCGGCGATTTCGCGGCGACTGCAAGCGCAGGGATAAACCAAACTGCGCCCACGCAGGCTATGCAGCGCGGCATGATAAGCATCACGGCGCGTACTCTGATAAACAATTTCGCCGTCCCATTGCATGCCGCAGGCATCGAGCGTGCGCAGAATCTCGTCGCTGGCGCCGGGCTCATCGCGCGGCGGATCCAGATCTTCAATACGCACCAGCCACTCGCCGTTGCGGCTTCTTGCTTCAAGGAAGCTGCCGACCGCGGCAATCAGCGAACCGAAATGCAGCGGCCCGGTTGGGGAGGGCGCAAAGCGGCCACGGTAGAGCATTAGGAACCTCTGATTAAGTCCTCCGCGGAGCGCGTTTCTGGCGCAATGCGGATGATTGCAAGGCGCGCGACGAAGGTGCCTAGCCGTAGCTTAAGCACGAGGAGCGCAACGATGCAAGCGCCGCATTTTGCCGCAACCCGGAGGGATGAGAATTATTGCCACACTAAAATTTCGCCCTTGCCTGCGTTCGCCAGATCGCCCATGTAGCGGCGTACGCGCGAGCGCGGTTCAAGCAGCGCGAATTTGCTGTCAAGGGACTGCCAGGATTTGATGAGTAATAGCAGATAATTGAGCTGGTGCGTGCCGCAATCGTTGAAGGTGGCGGGGAAATTATTGGGTGTGGTATTGAGCAGAAGAGTACCCCGCTTCATGCCGTACCCGGCAAAGCCTGCCGCTTTTCCAAGCACCGCAATGATGCCGGCGAGCATGCGCGAAGCGCAGTAATCGCCGGCATTGCCTTCGATCAGCACCGCGCCGCGGCGCATGTGGTCGCCGACCCGGTCGCCGGCATTGCCCGTGACGATCACCATGCCTCCCGCCATGCCGTGCCGGTCCCCGGGAATAGCGGCAGCAAGGAAATCGTCTACATTTCCGCGAATGTGGAGCAGGCCGTTTTTCATCCCGCTCGCAGCATAAGCGCCGACGTTGCCATGCACAGTGATGGCGCCGTCTATCATGGCAAACCCGAGGTAGGCCCCGGTATCGCCGTGTACCGTGATGCTGCCGCTGGTCATCGCCTGCCCGACGCGGTCAAGTTTGTCGCAACTGTTTTTAATCACCAGCCTGGATGGATCATCCCCGGTGATGGAAAAAAGCTCGCCCGCCCGCAGCCTGCGGTTGCCGCTGGCGAGTTCAATGGCGGAGATTTCGGCCGGAGATTTTTCCTTGAGTAAATCAGGCGTGAGCGGGGACAGGTCTACACGCTGCCGCGGCGTTTCATTTAAATTTAAGGTAAGCGCGCTCATGACATGATTTGACGCAAATGAAAATGAAACTGCCCCAGCTTGCCGCCGTAGTTGCCTGCGGTGATGCGGCGTATGCCGTTTTTTGCCCCCAGCGCGCACGCGGCAGAGATGCCGGCTCGCATGGCATTGCGCACATCAGGCTCGTTGAGGCCGTCAATTACGATTTCCAGCACCGCCTCGATGCCTTCAGACAATTCGGATCGGGTGATACCGCGAATGGTCGGGCAAAAGGCGTCGTTGGTGGAAGCCATCAGCGCCTTGTATTTGGAACCAACCTTGGAGCCCGAGCGCACGATTCCGCCCGGGAAAGGCATAATGACGTTGGGCACTTTGCGCATGGCTTCGATGGCCGTTTCGCCGGCGGCGAGCGCCTGTGCATGCGATTCCGCCAGAATCAGGAAATTGCCTCCGCCCACCGCTTTCACCATGCCGGTGGTTTCTTCACACAGGAATTCGCCATCCATCACCGGCACGCGCCACAGGCGTTTGCCGCCGATTAGCTTTGAGGACTGAAAGCCGTCACCGAAGTAACGCAGGTTCTTGCCCAGTGGCAATGGCTCTCCTTCGGTTATTCCGGCAAACGCGGCGCTGGTCGGAGAGGTGAGCACGCATTGGCCGACGCGCCGCTCCAGCTGCTTGGCCAGTTCCTTTCCCGAGACGGCGAACAGCAATATCGCCGCGCCGGGGCGCCCGTCCGGAGTCTCAACAGGCTCGAGTTTGCGCTCGATTCCCGCCTCACAGCCACAGGCGATTACTGAAGTGGCGAAACCGGTGGCAGACGTGGCCGCGTGATACGCCCATTTGAGATTGTAGGCGGTGATGATGACGCGGGTCGCCTTCATGCCAAAGGCTTCGGCAAAGGTGTCATCTATGGTGACGCCGTTAATAATCATATTTAATTAATTATTGAACCGCAGAGGCGCGGAGGCGCGGAAAAGTCAAGTTAATTAGTTTTTCCTCTGCGTCTCGGCGTCTCTGCGGTGGAAATCATGTTTGTTTGCGGCAGGGATGCAGCAAGAGTTTGTTGCCGTGCCCGAATTCGTACATCTCGTCATCGCTTATCTTGTAGTTATCCATTC
>DATMDB010000135.1:0-8619 GCA_035558075.1 Burkholderiales bacterium | reverse complement strand
CCTGGCCTTCGATGCCGATCTGAGGCAGCAGGATGTGCCGACTGTACCTTATGAGCTGATTGTCGTTCATAGCGATGCCGGAGCACGAGCCGGAGTGCAGCCGGAGCTTACTTTTGCTCTTGCAGGATTTGCAGGCCCTTGAGCAGGGTGAGCGCCTGGTTCAACTGATAATCATTTTTTCCGCCGAATTCAGGAGGTTCGGCCTTGGCGTCATCGTCGCTCTTGGGTTTGGGTGCGGTTTTGGAAGGCGAAGTTTTTGGCGACGCAGGCTTGTCTTCAGGCTGCTTGTCATTTGACAGATGGCGCTCCAGATCCACTTCCCGCAACCGCGGACCGGATTCAACGCCGTTCACCGTGGCTTCTTCCACCACGATATCCGGCGTGATGCCTTTGGCTTGGATCGAACGACCATTAGGCGTGTAGTAACGTGCCGTAGTGAGCTTGATGGCCGTGTTATTTCCCAATGGAAGGATGGTTTGCACTGAGCCTTTGCCGAAGCTTTGCGTACCCATGATGATGGCGCGCTTATGGTCCTGCAATGCGCCGGCGACTATTTCCGAGGCTGATGCCGAGCCGTTGTTGACCAGCACCACCATCGGCACAGTCTTCACTGTAGGCGGGAGTTTCTTCAGATAATCTTCCTTGAAATTGCCGTGCAAATAATTTTCGGGTGTGGCGGTAAACCGCATTTTGGCGTCCTCAGTGCGGCCATCGGTATACACCACCAGTGAATTCGGCTGCAGGAAGGCCGAGGATACCGCCACTGCGCCGTTCAGCAAACCGCCCGGGTCGTTGCGCAAATCCAGAACCAGACCTTTCAGCGGGCTCGGCTTGTATAGATCGATGAGCACCTTAGCCAGCGTTTCCCCGGTGTGCTCCTGGAACTGAGTGATGCGGATAAAGGCGTAGCCCGGTTCGATCAGCTTGGATTTGACGCTTTGAACCTTGATGACCGCGCGCGTCAGGGTGAATACCAGAGGCTTGGACTCGCCCTTGCGCACCACGGTGAGTGTGATCTGAGTATTGGGTTTGCCGCGCATGCGCTTGACCGCTTCGTTGAGGGTCATGCCTTTGACCGCGCTGTCATCGAGCTTGATGATGAGATCGCCGGTTTTGAGGCCCGCGTTATAGGCGGGCGTATCTTCAATCGGCGAGACCACTTTAACGAAACCGTCTTCCATGCCGACCTCGATACCCAAGCCGCCGAACTCGCCCTGGGTGCCCACCTGCAATTCCTTGAAGGCATCCGAGTCAAGGTAGGCGGAATGAGGATCCAGCCCGGTGAGCATGCCGTTAATTGCTTCGGTGATGAGTTTCTTGTCGTCCACCGGTTCGACATAGTCATTTTTGATGCGCCCGAATACTTCGGTGAAGGCGCGCAACTCCTCGACCGGCAAAGGCGCCCCGGCGTCTTTTTGCGCCACCGCTGAAAAATTCAGGCTCAGGGCCGCGCCGAGCAACGCGCTAAGCACGATCAGCCCAATTTGCTCTAATTTGCCTCGCATCTAAAGATCTCCTCGCGTCGCCGGAAGCAACCGTAATGCCGTGTTACTTTATGGTGACCCAGGTCAAGGGGTCAAACGGTTTGCCCTGGTGCCTCATTTCAAAGTATAAACCGGAATCGGCGTTGCCGCCGCTGTTTCCTACTGTGGCAATGGTGTCCCCGCCATGAATCGTATCCCCGACCTGCTTGTAAAGGGTTTCATTGTTGCTGTACAGGCTCATGTAGCCTGCCCCGTGGTCTAGGATGATCAGATTGCCAAACCCGCGCAGCCAGTCGGCAAACACCACCTGTCCGCCGGCGATCGCTTTAACTTCCTGTCCGCTTGGCGAGAGGATGAACAGCCCTTTCCAGGTTAGACCGCTGTCTGTACGTGGACTGCCGAAACGATTGGCGAGTTCCCCTTTTACCGGCAAATTTAGCTTACCTTTCAATTGTTGGAAAGGACTGGCATCGCGCGATGAATCGGGAAGCTGGTTGTTGCTGAGCTTGGCGGGCTTTTTTTTCTCGGAAAGGATTTTCGCCAATTTCTCCACCAGGCGCGCAAGACGGCGCTCATTGCGCTGCAGCGTTTCAATCTCGCGCCGCTGCTGAGAGATTTGTTTGGAGACGCTGGCGAGCACCTGCTGATGTGCGAGCTTTTCTTTTTCGAGAAGCTGCTTCTGCGCTGCCTGCTCGGTCTGGATTATCTTGAGTTCGTTGCTTTTCTCCCGGGTTCGGGAGGCGAGCGTATTGAGCTCGTTGAGGTTTTCGCGAAGTTTTGCGATGAAATCCGTCCGCGCTTGTGAAATATAACTGTAATAATAAAGTTGGCGCGCGACCTGGTTGGGATCCTGGCCGTTTAACAGCAGCGCCAGATAATCCATCTGTTGCCCCAGGTAGAGCTGATACAGCAATTTCTCGAGCAACGCCTGCTGGGTACTTATGCTGGAATCGGTCTGCCGGGTCTGTGCCCGTAAGCTCGCTAGCGCAGCGTTGACTTCGCGTTGTTGGCGGTCGAGATCGTAGAGCTTGCGGTTGGCTTCCGAGATCGCGTGTTCCGATCCCCTGAGTGCATCGGCTGCCTCCGATTTTGATTCCTCAGCATCAGTCAGTTCCTTTTGCAGCGCCTCAATGCGGCTGCGCAATTGCTTCAGCTCATCTTTCGGCGCTGCGTCAGCCGATCCGGCCAAAGCGAGCCACAGGACGGTCGAGCTTGCGCAGACCAGACAGCAAAACCCAAGGCGCAACCCGGCGGTCTTGTAGTTGAATCGCAAGCCGCTTTCGGCGATGCCGGGTTTCGGGTCTTGCAGGAAGGTTGGCACCGTATTTACGCAGCGGCAGGTTACGCTCTGGCTTTACCCTGGTTGGCGACCGCCTGCACGGCCTGGTTTAATGTTTCTTCGTCGCCCAGGTAGTAGTGCTTAAGCGGCCGCAAGTTGTTGTCGAGCTCGTACACCAGCGGAATGCCGGTCGGGATGTTGAGCTCCAAAATCTCCTTGTCGCTGATTTGATCGAGGTACATGACGAGGGCTCTGAGCGAGTTGCCATGCGCCACGATGATCACGTTTTGGCCTGACTTTACCGCAGGTGCAATCGTTTCGTTCCAGTAAGGCAGGAATCTCGCGACCACGTCTCTTAGGCATTCAGTCAAGGGAAGATATTTCTCCGGCAGACCTTTATATCTTGGATCATTGCCCGGATAACGGTTGTCCGATTTGTCGAGCGCGGGCGGTCGCACATCGTAGCTTCTGCGCCACAGCAGTACCTGCTGCTCCCCAAACTTGGCGGCGGTCTCGGCTTTGTTCAACCCCTGCAGCGCGCCGTAGTGCCGCTCATTGAGCCGCCAGGAAAGATTCACGGGTATCCACATCAGCTCAATGTCCTCCAGCACGATCCATAAGGTTTTGATGGCGCGCTTAAGCAAGGAGGTATAAGCGACATCGAAAATAAAACCGTTTTGTTTCAACAGCAGCCCGGCCGTCTTTGCTTCTTGTACTCCTTTATCCGATAAATCAACGTCAGTCCAGCCGGTGAAGCGGTTTTCCTTGTTCCAGGTGCTTTCACCGTGACGCAACAGGACCAGTTTCCTCATAAAGAATTAAACTCGGCTGAAATTGAAATGCTGTATTATTTTATAGTATTTCTTCAGCGACAACTCTTGACGATAAAACGCCTCACTGCGTTTCTCGATTTCCCTCATATCAGTTTAGCCCTGATAGGATTGATGTGGGTGCTGCCTTTCCTGCAGCCCCACCGCCAATTTCCTTTACCCAGTTTTTACACCGAATCGCTGGCTTTTGCTTTAGGTCTGGGCGCGCTTTCACTGCTATTGCAAAAGCGCTTCTGGAATAACCTGGAATTGCCCGGGATCGCACTGGTTCCTCTGTTGTTGTATCCGTTGCTGTTATTGCAGTTTGCGCTTGGCAAAATAGCCTACCCCGAGCAGGTGCTGCTGGCATTGCTTTATCTGCTGTGGACGGTCTTTCTGATATTGCTCGGAAATATTCTGCGACGGGAAATCGGATTGGCGGCAATCAGCACCGCGCTCGCCTGGTGCCTTGTTGCAGGCGGACTATTGAGCGCCATTGTGGCCTTGCTTCAGCATTATCAGATTCATACCTTTGTTGACCCGCTGATTTTGGGAAAAATTTCCAGTGCGGTTTATGGCAATCTGGCGCAACGTAATCATTTCGCCGACTATACCTGCCTGGCTTTGGCTTCACTGCTGTTTCTCTCCGCAAGCGGCAGGCTAGCCTGGGCCGTTGCGGTGGTGTTGTCTATCTTAATGCTTTTTGTTCTGGCGTTGAGCAGCTCACGCAGCGCCTGGCTTTTTCTTTTTGCGCTGCTGGCATTGTCAGCATGGTGGTATCGGCGCAATCAAAAGAACGCCACACTGCTGATAGCCAGTGTTGCGCTGATTCCCGCTTTCGCTTTGATGCAATGGGTGGCGCAATTACCCTGGTTTGTCGCTCCAGTACCTGCTGTTACCTCCTTTCAAAGACTATTCGAGTTTGCCAGCGGCAGCATCCGCCTTGAGCTGTGGCGCGAGACTTGGTTTATATTTTTACAGTCCCCGTTGCTGGGTGTGGGATGGGGTCAGTTTGCATGGCAGCATTTCGAGTATGGAGTATTGTTCAAAAGCTCCGGTCTCAGCGGCTTGTACAATCATGCGCACAATATCGTCATGCAATTGCTTGCCGAAACCGGACTGGTCGGTGCTCTGATGGTAATCGGGGGCGTGGTGATTTGGCTGCACGGTTTGAGGCGCATGGTTTTTGATATTTATCATTGGTGGCTGCTGGGGCTGCTCGCCATCATCGGAATTCACAGTATGCTTGAATATCCGTTATGGTATTCGCATTTTCTCGGCATAGCCGCGTTGTTGCTGGGTCTGGGAGAAACGCGTTTCTTCCGCCTGGAACTGCAACGCGTGGGTAGAATCAGTTTTGCCTTGATGCTGGTTTTAGGCTGGGCATCGGCAATCTCGCTGATTTACAGTTACCGCAATCTTGAAGCGACGCTCTTTGCCAAGGGCCTGGAAAACCTGGATAGGGCAGGACTCGAGCAGTTCAACCAGGATATGCTGCGTATCCACCGCACCTCGCTGCTTGCGCCTTACATAGAGCTGGTTTATGCCGGCGCCATTGTCCTCAACAAGGATGACCTCTCGGACAAGCTTGAATTGAACAGCCGGGTGATGCATTTTGCTCCGATCAGCATAGTGGTATATCAGCAGGCGATTTTGCTGGCGCTAAACGGTCAAGCGCAGGCGGCAAAGGCGCAACTCGAGCGCGCCGCTGTTGCTTATCCGGGGGAACTCGAAAACTTTACCAAAGTAATGCACCTCTTGTTAGCGCAGCACCCCGCAGAATTCGAGCCTCTGCTAGAATTAGCCAACCAGAAACTCCAAGGAGTTTGAAATTGCAGTTCGTGCAGAATAACATCTGGCTGATTCTGCTTGCGGTGGCAAGCGGCGCGATGTTGATTTGGCCCATGATTTCGAGCCGCATTCAAGGCGGAAGCGAAGTGGGCACTTTGGAAGCCGTTCAGCTCATCAATCGCCGCGACGCGCTGGTGCTGGATGTGCGCGACGGCAGTGAATTTGCAGCAGGGCATATTCCGAATGCCAAGCATATTCCGCTCGCGCGGTTGGATCAGAGCATACGTGAGCTTGAGAAGTTCAAGACGCGGCCGGTCGTGGTAACCTGCCGCAATGGCGCGATATCCGCGAAAGCTTGTGCCCTGCTGCGCAAGAATGGTTTTAAAGAGGTGTTCAGGCTGAAAGGCGGAATCGTATCGTGGGAACAGGCGAGCTTGCCGGTTGAGAAAGGTTCCTGAAATGTCTGCGGTGAGCATGTACGCAACCGGCATATGTCCGTTCTGCATGATGGCAGAGCGCCTATTGCGTGCCAAAGGCGTGTCCGAGATCACCAAGATTCGCGTTGATCTCGATCCCGAAAAACGCCTCGAGATGGTGACACAAACCGGTCGCCGCACCGTTCCGCAGATTTATATCGACGGTCATCACGTGGGCGGATACGAGGAACTAGCGGCGCTTGAACACGCCGGCAAGCTGGGCGAACTGCTGTCCGCCAGTGGTAAAACTTGATTTTTGACCACAGGAATCCGTAATGAGCGAAAAACAGCAAGCAATGTTTTCTATCGAGAAGCTCTACGTCAAAGACTTGTCCTTGGAGATTCCCAACGCGCCGCGCATTTTCCTCGAGCGCGAAGCGCCGCAAGTGGATGTGCAGATTCACACCGAAGGCAATCCGATTGACGAGGGTGTTTTTGAAGTAGTGCTGACCGTCACCATCACCGCCAAGCTCAAGGACAAAACCATGTTCCTGGTGGAGGCGGCGCAAGCGGGCATATTTCACATCCGCAATGTGGCAAAGGGAGAAATCGAGCCGATACTGGGAATTGCCTGTCCCAATATTCTTTTCCCCTACGTGCGCGAAGTGATTTCCGATGTGGTGAGCCGTGCCGGCTTTCCGCCGGTGATCCTGAACCCGGTGAATTTCGAGGCATTGTACCAGCACCGCAGGCAACAGCCTCAGCCCAGCGCGGAAACCGCGCACTGAGCTCGTTTTGACCATGCTTCGTTGTCTGCTCGCGTTTTTCCTCATGCTGGTTGCTGCAGCGGCGGGAGCTGCGGAATTCCGTTCTGTTGCCGAAAACGCTGTAGTGTTGTATGACGCGCCTTCACTCAAAGCCCAAAAGCTTTACCTGCTGGTGCGCGATTATCCGCTGGAAGTAGTGGTGGCGCTGGAAAACTGGATCAAGGTGCGCGACGCCAGCGGAGAGCTTGCGTGGGTGGAAAAAAAATCCTTGAGCGATAAGCGCAATGTGATGGCCAATGTGCCGCTTGCCGACGTGCGTCAGGCGCCCAACGACAGCGCCCCGCTGGTGTTTCAGGCGGAAAAATCGGTGATTCTCGAACTGGTGGAATTCTCGGATCCGGGCTGGATCAAGGTGCGCCACCGCGACGGCCAAACGGGTTACGTACGCACCAATCAGGTGTGGGGTGTATGAAGATCGCGATTCTGGGCGCAGGCGCTTGGGGCACTGCGCTCGCCATCGCCCTCTCTTCGCGCTACGACATCACCCTGTGGGAACATGATGCCGCGCATTTTGCACACCTCAGGGCTCACCGCTCCTCACGTTTCCTGCCGGAATTTTCCCTGCCGGATCGGATTGAACTCCATTCGAGCGTAAGCGATGCGCTGGCGCAGGCCGGCTTGGCGCTGATCGCCGTACCGACTCAGGGCTTGCGGCAGACTTTGCGTAAGATGAAGTCGAGCCGTGTGCCGACAGTTTTGGCCTGCAAAGGTTTCGAGCCCGGCAGCCAGTCTTTGCCGAATCAGGTCGCCGCGCAGGAACTTGCGCCAAACATGTCCTGCGCAATTTTGTCTGGACCCAGCTTCGCCCAGGAAGTGGCGCAGGGCCTGCCCACGGCGCTTACCCTTGCTTCCGCTGATAAGAAGTTTGCGCAGGACGCAGTAAAGGAATTGCACAGCCAGAAATTGCGCATTTACTCCAGCGATGATGTGATTGGCGTTGCGATCGGCGGCGCGGTGAAAAACGTGATAGCAATTGCCGCCGGCATCGCTGACGGCATGGGCTTGGGTCACAACGCCAGGGCTGCTCTGATCACACGCGGATTGGCGGAGATCACAAGGCTGGGCATGAAAATGGGCGGCAGGCCTGAAACTTTCATGGGCTTGGCCGGTGCAGGGGATCTGATTCTAACATGCACCGGCGATCTGTCACGCAATCGCAAAGTCGGCCTTATGCTGGCCGCAGGACAGTCCCTGTCGCAGATACTCGCCGCGCTTGGTCATGTGGCTGAAGGGGTGACCAGCGCACGTGAAGTACAGCGGCTCGCCGGTGAAATGAAAGTAGAGATACCCATCACTCGCGCAGTGAACCAGGTGTTATACGAGAACGTTCCGGCAAAGGCAGCGCTGCAAGAGCTGCTCAACAGCGATCCCAAAGCTGAAAGTTACTGACCCCCAATAAAACCGACCTGCCGCCACGCTTCGTAAATTACCACTGCAACGGCATTCGCCAGATTCATGCTGCGGTTCTGCGGACGCATCGGCAGCCGGATGCGGTGTTGCTCCGCAAAGCTCTCCAGTAGGAATCGCGGCAGTCCTCGTGTTTCGGGGCCGAAAACAAATACGTCGCCGGGATTGAATGTAACTTCTGGCTTGTATCATAAGGGAAAAAAAGTTAATTTAGTATTTCAAGGGCATGGAGTATGCTTGTTACAAAACACTCTAATTGAAGGATGAGACGTCCATGGCAAGACCTGAAAGAATCCGCATAGGTGAAATCCTGGTTCTGCAAAAGCTGGTTACGCAGGAGCAGGTGAAGCTTGCGCTCGAGCACCAAAAACACAGCGGGCGCAAGCTAGGGCAGATTTTTCTTGAAAAGGGCATGGTAAACGAAGCGCAGATTGCCGAAGCACTCGCCAAGCAGCTCAATATCCCCTACATCAACCTCAAACTCTACAATGTCAACGCCGAGCTCGTACGCAGGTTGCCTGGAATCCAGGCGCGCCGCCATCGGGCAATCGTATTGGAAGACCGTAAATCAAGTTACTTGGTAGGCATGGTCGATCCCACCGATTT
>DATMDB010000134.1:0-3253 GCA_035558075.1 Burkholderiales bacterium | reverse complement strand
AAAATATTCGCCGGCTTGATGTCGCGATGGATGATGCCGTGGCGGTGAGCAAACGCCAACGCCCTGCTGCACTTGAAAATGATCTCTATGGCTTTGTCTATCGGCAGCAGGTTTTGGACATTGCAGTACTTCTCCAGCGTCCCGCCCGGTACATACTCCATAACGATGTAGCAGAGCTCGTCCTCAGCCACGGCATCGTAAATGGCCGCGATGTGAGGGTGCGAGAGCTTGCCCACCAGCGAGGCTTCGGTGAGGAACAGCTTTTTATAGCGCCGTCCCTTTTGTTTGTCGCGCAACGCTTCGGAATTGACGAGTTTGATCGCTACCTGGCGCTCGGCAAACGGGTCGTTGGCAAGGTAAACCACGCTGGTCGCCCCCTTCCCCAGCTCTTTCACGATTTCATATTTTCCGATTTTTTCCATGGTCACTGCGCGACAGATGGATTATGCCTACAATATAGGGAACCTCTGATTAAGTCCTCCGCAGATTGCGTTGCTGGCAAAATGCGGATGGATGCAAGGCGCGCGACGAAGGTCGTAGCCGGGACTACGAAGCCGAGGAGCGCATCGACGCAGACGCCGCATTTTGCCGCAACCCGTATGGGACGGCTGCCGCGACACGGTCAGCGAAGCTTGGGGTGCGGGAGCGGCAGCATGAGCGCCCCATTTTACAATGTTTCTTGCAGCAGCTTGCGCCCCTTCCCGCACCACGCTGCGCGAGTCCGAGTCCGGGGCGCCTTTCCGAGCGGCCTGCTTTGTCGCTCGGCTTGCCGATGGGGATAGCCATTAGCTGCACCTCGCTTCGCGTGCGCGCTCGCGCACCGTCGCGGCTCGGAACGTGCGCAGGGGAGCGAGCGCAGAGCCGCCTCCGGGTCGCACTGCCGAGGCTCCGCCTGCGGCGGCGCTATCCCGGAAAGCCGCCCTCGCAATCGCATGGGATTTAATCAGAGGTTCCTTAAGTTTAAACCGCTAGTTTATAGAAGCCGGCTTTATATGGACATACCACCCAAAGCAGCGCCGCCGCGAATATCGCTCGCCGAGGCTTTTCGCTACTGGCTCAAGCTGGGTTTCATCAGCTTTGGCGGGCCGGCCGGGCAAATCGCCATCATGCACCAGGAGCTGGTGGAAAAGCGCCGCTGGATTTCCGAGCGGCGCTTCCTGCACGCGCTCAACTATTGCATGCTCCTGCCCGGCCCCGAAGCGATACAGCTGGCAATTTACATCGGCTGGCTAATGCACAAGACGCCGGGCGGGATCGTCGCGGGCGTCCTGTTCTTTTTGCCTTCTCTGTTTATCCTGATTGCGCTCACCTGGATTTATCTGGCGTTCGGCAATGTTCCGGTGGTGGCGGGTCTCTTTTTCGGCATCAAACCGGCGGTGACGGCAATCGTGGTATTCGCGGCCTACCGCATCGGCTCGCGCGCGCTCAAAAACGCCTGGCTTTGGCTTATCGCCGCCGCCGCTTTCATCGCCATTTTCGCGCTCAACGTGCCATTCCCTTACATCGTGCTGAGCGCGGGCATCATCGGCTATTTCGGCGGGCGCCTGGCGCCGGATAAATTCTCCACCGGCGGCGCACACGGCAGTTCAGAGAAAAACTTCGGCCCCGCCATCATTGACGACCGCACGCCGACTCCGGAACACGCGCGCCTGAGTTGGCCGCGCCTTGCTTATTACAGCGCGGTTGGTCTCGGCTTGTGGGGCGGGGCAATGACCATCCTTACAGCGCTCTATGGCTGGGAGGGAACGCTCACCCAAATGGGCTGGTTCTTCACCAAGGCGGCGCTGCTCACTTTCGGCGGCGCGTATGCCGTACTGCCTTACGTATACCAGGGCGGAGTCGAGCATTATCACTGGCTCACCGCGGCGCAAATGATAGACGGCCTGGCGCTGGGCGAGACTACTCCCGGGCCGCTCATCATGATTGTTGCGTTTGTGGGTTTCGTGGGCGGCTGGAGCAAAGAATTGTTTGGTCCGGGCACACAGTTCATCTCGGGCGCAGTCGCGGCGACGATAGTGACTTATTTTACTTTCCTGCCGTGCTTTCTTTTTATTTTGCTGGGCGGCCCGTTTGTCGAAACTACCCACGGCGACATCAAGTTCACCGCCCCACTCATCGGCATTACCGCGGCAGTGGTGGGCGTGGTGCTGAACCTCGCCTTGTTCTTCGCTTATCACGTGCTTTGGCCGCAAGGCTTTGGCGCGATGTTCGAGTGGCCACTGCTCATCATTGGCGTGGCCGCTGCGGTGGCACTGTTCCGCTATAAAGCCGGCATCATTCCGGTGATCGGCGGCTGCGCCGTGGCCGGGCTTGTCTATATGCGGATTCAAGCTTTGCTTGGCTGATGCTATTGCTTGCGGTTATCCGCCTCGAGCGCGCGCAGTTCCTTGAGCCTGGCTTCGACTGAGGAGAGCTGGTAAAAATCGCCATCGCCGCTTTTCTGCGCGATCTGCAGCTGCTCGACTGCGCCCCGCAGATTGCCCATTAGATAATAGGCTTCGGCCTGCGATTTATGCTGCAGCAGTTTTTTATCGAGCACGGCATAGCTTTTGGCCTGCAGCAGGAAAAGGTGGTGGTCCTGGGGATAAAACTGCAACTGATCGGAAATGAGCTTGAGCGCGTCCTGCGGCTGGCGGTTTTGCAGTAGCGCGTCGCAACTGGCATAGACCAACGGCCGATATTGCGGGTAGCTTTTCAACGCCGCCTGATAAATGCCGGCCGCCTCCGCGCCTTTTCCCTCCGCCCGCTTCAACTCGCCGGCGAGCAGATCGATGAGCGGGCTGGGCTGCGCCACTTTTCTCAACTGCAAAAACTCTTTCTCGGCGCGCTCGATGTTGCGAGCGCGTATCAACGCAATCGCCAGCCCGAAGTGTTGCGCCGCCTCGTTTGTGTATTTTTTTTCCTGCAGGCTGTTTTCGAAATAGGCGAGCGCGTCTTTCGGCGATTCCTCCTGGGCACGCAGCCGCGCGCGCAGAAACTGGAACTCCTGGCTGTCGGTGACCTGCCGGTAGTGCATGCTCTGCACGCGGTTCTGCATATCGGAAATCCGTTCAAAGGTGAGCGGGTGGGTGCGCAAGTAGGATGGTGCACTACCTTCAGCAAAGCGCGTGGCTTTCTGCAGGTGTTCAAAAAATGCCGGCATGGCGCGTACGTCAAAACCCGCCTTGTCCAGCCTCTGCAATCCGATGCGGTCTGCTTCCTGCTCATGCTCGCGGGTGAAATTAAGCTGGTTCTGCACAGCCATGGCCTGGGT
>DATMDB010000133.1:0-2703 GCA_035558075.1 Burkholderiales bacterium | reverse complement strand
GTGCGCTTGCTCAGGGGGAATTGCGCAATATCGCATCAGGCCTGCGAGTGCCGGCTAATTATGTAAGTGAAATTCACCTTGCTGCGCGCGGCCTGATGCGTAGCCTTGCAGCGCTGCTGGATCAGGGAGTGATTCTGATACTGGATTACGGTTTCGGCGCGGCCGAGTATTATCACCCGCAACGCAACCGCGGCACGTTGATGTGCCATTACCGCCAGCAGGCGCATGACGACCCCTTTTTCCTGCCCGGACTGCAAGACATCACTTCCCATGTGAATTTCAGCGCCATAGTTGAGAGCGCCGGGGGGTTGCGTTTGCTCGGCTATACCACGCAGGAGCATTTTCTGGTGAACTGCGGCATCACCGGAATCCTGGGCAAAACCGCGCCGGACGATGCTGCTTACCTGCCCCTGGCGTCGGCAGCGCAAAAACTGCTGAGCCCGGCGGAAATGGGAGAGTTATTAAAGGTACTGGCGCTGGGCAAAGACATTTCCCAGCGACTCATCGGTTTTTTGAGCGGCGACAAAAGCCGTCTGCTGTGAAGCATTAACTAAGGAACCTCTGATTAAGTCCCACGCGGTTGCGACGGCGGCTTTCCGGGATGGGATGCACGAAGCAAGGCGCAGCCAATGGCCACCCCCTTGGCAAGCCGAGCGACAAAGCAGACCGCCCGGACAAGCCCCGTCCCTCTGGGTTGCGGCAAAATGCGGCGTCTGCGTCGTTGCGCTCCTTGGTGTCGTAGTCCGAGCTACGACCTTCGTCGCGCGCCTTGCATCCATCCGCATTTTGCCAGCAACGCAATCCGTGGAGGACTTAATCAGAGGTTCCATAAGCAGATGATCGTAGGTGAAAAGCGCGCCGCTTTTCGCACGCGTTCTGGGCCTGCTCACCGTTTCACTGCACGGTCAAACCGCAATAATAGAACGTCCCGCGCTGCATCACTTCGCCCTTGGTGAAGCGCAACCGGTCCTTGAACAGCGGGCCGTCGTAAACGAAGCTGTGAAATTCGCCGTTCTCACCGCAAGGGTCCACACCTGCGGGAAGCGCCTTGAAAAACTCGGAGTCCAGCTCGCGGCCGGCAAACGAGGCATCAAGCGCCCGGCTGTCCACACAGACGGTGACGCCCTTGAATCCCAGTTCCATGAATTCTCCTGCAAGCGCCCGGCTGTCGATTTTCCAGAGAGGAAACAGGGGTTGCATGTCGATTTTATGCAAGAAACTTTCCCGGTACGCACGTATGTCCTCGAGAAAAATATCGCCAAAGGCAATGCTGCCAACGTTCCGACGCTTGAGCCGTTGCAGCATGCTGCAAAATTTTTCTTCGTAATCGGCATTGGCGGCGTCGCGCGGCACCTCGAGAGTATAGAGCGGAAAGCCTAATGCGCAGGCCTGAGCTTCGAGCAGGGCCTGCGGCACTTCGTGCATGACGATTTTGCTTTCGCCCGCGAGCACCGTAGTAATCAGCGCCAGGATTTCGTGTTCGCCCTGCTCGAGCAACCTGTACAGCATGAGCATGCTGTCTTTGCCGCCGCTCCAGGATAAAACGATTTTCTGCTTCATAGGGCAAGTATAGCGTCGCACTTGAACGCCGCGGCTGCGGGAGATGTTAAACGCGGCGGCGATTTTGACCTGTCAGGCATCCGCATCCATCGCAATGAATAGATTGTTGAGGGATTCAGCGAGAGTGGGATGGGCGAAAATTCCTTCCTTGATTTTTGCGTAGTGCACACCGCCCATCATCGCCATTTGCAGCATTGCCATGATCTCCCCGCCTTCGACACCCAATATAGTGCAACCCAATATTTGCCCGCTGTCCGCGTCCACGATGGCTTTCATGAAACCGCGCGTTTCTCCAATTTCGATCGCCCGCGCCACGTGCGTCATCGGCAGCTTCGCGACGCGAAAGTTGCGTTTCTGTGCCCACGCCTCGGTTTCATTAAGCCCCACGCTCGCCAGCTGCGGATCAATAAACATGGTGTTGGGCACCAGGCGCCCATCCACCGTGGCATTTCCGCCTTCCAGCCAGTTCGCGCGCAGGATGCGGAAATCGTCGTAGGAAATATGCGTGAACGCAGGTCCTCCCTTGACATCGCCGATGGCATAGATGCCCGCAACGTTGGTTTCCAGTTTGTTGTTGACCTTGATAAAGCCCAGTTGGTCGGTCTCGATTCCCGCCGCCGCAAGATTCAATTCCGCCGTGCTGGGCACGCGCCCCAGCGCCGCGAGCAGGTGCGAGCCCCCCACTGTCTGCTCTCCCGCCGGCGCCTTGATGGTAACGTCGGTTCGTCCGTTCGGCGGCCGGGAAATCTGCACAACTTGCGCATTTAGCAAAATCTCGATGCCGTCCTGGCGCAGGATCTCCTGTACTTCCTCGGATACATCAGGGTCTTCGCGGTTGATCAGCCGGTCATCACGATGAATGATGGTGACGCGGCTGCCGAAGCGGCGGAACATCTGCGCGAACTCGAGGCCGATGTAACTTCCGCCCAGCACCAGCAGGTGCCCGGGCAGCGCCTGCAGCTCCATGATGGTGGAAGAATTCAGGGGCCGGGCTTCGCTCAATCCGGGCAGCGGCGGCAGTGCGGGAGCGCCGCCGGTGTTGATGACGATTTGGTCCGCGGTCATTTCCCTCGTCCCGCCGCCATTCAACCGCACCTCCACCGTGCGGTTATCCTTGAATCGCGCCACGCCGAAAATGAGCTC
>DATMDB010000132.1:0-8184 GCA_035558075.1 Burkholderiales bacterium | reverse complement strand
AGGAGAAGTCCCAGCCGGATATCTTTCTTTCTCGCACGCTAAAAAATGCCGTGGTGATCCGAGCATCAAGCCTCGCTGGCACATTGGAGATGCTGAAATCCGGGAGAGCAGACGTAATCTTCAGCATCAAGCCAAGCCTGTTCGAGATGTCAAATCAGTTGCCCGGTTCTCGGGTTCTCGACGGTCGGCCCGGCATCGATCCGCACGCTATGGCGATGCCGAAGGGACGGGACCTCGGCGTGGCATACGCGCGCAAATTCGTTGAGGACGCGAAGTCCGAGGGGCTGGTCAAAGCGGCGATCGAGAGGGCTGGAATACGCGGCGCCGTTGTGGCTCCACTTGAATGATCCTCTCTAACCGTGGCTTGGACAGCGACGCCCGCGAAGCGGGCGCGCGTCAAGCCGAACGTTATAGTTCGCTTGCTCCTGAAATCTTTTGGCGGTTCGGCTTGATTCTTATCTGCGTTCATCGGCGTTTATCTGCGGTTCCAAATATATGCCTAGCTTCGCCGCCAAGGTCGTAGCGTGGCAAAAGCGCCACGGACGCCATAATCTGCCGTGGCAGAACACTCGGGATCCTTACCGCATCTGGGTTTCCGAAATCATGCTGCAGCAGACGCAGGTGGTAACGGTCATTCCCTACTACCTGCGGTTTGTTGAGCGTTTCCCCGATATGAAGAGCCTGGCATGCGCTTCTCTTGATGAGGTGCTCACGCTTTGGAGCGGGCTGGGCTATTACTCGCGCGCAGCAAACCTGCACCGCGCTGCGCAGGTCATTATGAATGAACACCGCGGCCTATTCCCGCGCAAGTTCGACAGCATTCTGGAGTTGCCCGGTATCGGGCGCTCCACCGCCGCGGCAATTTGCGTGTTC
Organism: Burkholderiales bacterium; assembly: GCA_035558075.1. Classification (GTDB taxonomy): domain Bacteria; phylum Pseudomonadota; class Gammaproteobacteria; order Burkholderiales; family JAHFRG01; genus JAHFRG01. The sequence continues at coordinate 7,311 of DATMDB010000132.1, read as the reverse complement.
GCCTTCGGGCAAAAGCGCGCCATACTCGATGGCAACGTGAAACGAGTCCTGGCGCGCTGCTTCGGTGTTGCAGGTTACCCCGGTGAGAAAAACGTGCAAGAGCAATTGTGGCGCAAGTCCGAAGCGCTGTTGCCAAAACGCGGCAGCGAGGCTTATACGCAGGGATTGATGGATTTGGGTGCGGAGGTTTGCTTGAGACGCAATCCGGATTGTCCGGCATGCCCGTTACATCGCAGCTGTGTTGCGTTTAAAACCGGGAGAGTGAATCAATTACCCGCGCTCAAACCCAGGAAAGCGCTGCCGCACAGGCAAACCGTAATGCTGATATTGCTGCACAAAGGCGAGGTGCTGCTGGAGAAGCGCCCGCCTGCGGGAGTTTGGGCCGGCATGTGGAGCTTTCCCGAGCTCGGGCCTGAAGAGGACGTGCGCAAAATTTGCACGCAGCGCTTTGGTGCGCGCGCAAAGAATCCACAATATTTGCCGCGTGTGGAACACGGCTTCAGCCATTTTGAGTTGAGCATTCAGCCAATTTTGCTGCAAGTGGAAGCCCTGAGATTCCAGGCAATGGAACCAGGGAAGTTGTGGCTGAATGTCAGTGACGCGCAACACGCTGCGCTTCCCGCGCCGGTGCGCAAGCTCTTGCAACAAGCTGCGGCTTTAAACGGTAAGGTTACCTTAGGGCAATAAGATCCTATCCGAGCAAACCTTGTTGCACCAGAAACTTGCGGATGACTTGCAGGCGTGCGGCAGGGTCATCGATTTCCAGCATTTCCTGTTTTGCCGCAAGTTTCAGCGGCAGCACTTCGGCAAGCCGGTAGCCCACCCACGTCGCGTCGTCCAGTTTAGGCGGCGACGGAAAATGTTCGATGCCGATTTTCTCCATAACGAGCTTCAGCACGGTGGCGCAATCGCGCATTTCGTAAGGCAGCGCCGTTTGTTTTTCCGTCGCAAGCATCCTCACTTCGGCGCTGATGAGGCCGTCTTTCGCCACCTGCCGGTTGAGGATGCGGAAACGCTGCACGCCCTCTGTCTTGAGATGCAGCACGCCTAGCTGCTGCATGTCCCATTCGTTGATGGCCGCAGTGCAGCCGATTTGCTCGGGCACCGCCGGTACCCCGGCCTCATTTCCTTCCTTGATCAGGCACACTCCGAAAAGCCGGTTGTCGCGCAGGCAGATCGTGCTCATGTCCAGATAACGCTGCTCGAATATTTTGAGCGGAAGTATTCCGCCCGGGAACAGCACGGTATTAAGCGGAAAAATCGGCAGTGTTTCCTGCGCCGGCATGGGCTTCAAAAAAAACGGCTGAGGCCGTCAGGCAAGCTCGCGGTGCCTGACCAGCACCTGGTTCTGCGCACGGAAATGCTCGGCAAGCTTCTCCGCGAAATACACCGAGCGGTGACGCCCGCCGGTGCATCCCAGGGCGATGGTCAGGTGATCGCGGTTGTCGCGGGCGTAGCACGGCAGCCAGTTTTCTATGAAGCTCCGGATGTCGGCGAGCAGGCCAAGCACGCTTTTCTCGTTTTGCAGGAACCCGATCACCGCTTTGTCTTTGCCGGTCAGGTCGCGCAGCGCCGGATCGTAATGCGGATTGGGCAGGCAGCGCACATCGAACACCATGTCGGCATCCAGCGGGATCCCGTTTTTGTAACCGAATGACTGGAACAACAAAGTCAGGCGCGAGCGGTCGATCTTCAGCAAATCCTTGATCCAGCCGCGCAACGCGTTGGGGTTGAGATCGCTGGTATCAATATGCTGCGCCAGCTCGCCGATGTCGGCGAGTTTTTCGCGCTCCAGCCGGATGGATTCAGAAAGCGTGCGCGCGTCGTCGCTCAACGGATGGCGCCGGCGCGTTTCCGAGAAGCGCTTCATCAGCGTTTCGTTTTTCGCTTCGAGGAACAGGAGGCGGACATCAATGCCTTGCCGTTTCAGCTCGGCAACATGCTGCGGCAGCTGGTTGAGCGTGTCGCCGCTGCGTACATCAATACTAACAGCAACCTTCGAGTAGCCCGAGTCTTGAAGGAAATGCGTGATATCCGGCAAAAGCTTCGCTGGCAGATTGTCCACGCAGTAAAACCCGCTGTCTTCGAGGACGTTGAGCGCGATACTTTTACCTGAACCGGAGAGACCGCTGATCAGAATAAGCTGCATATGGCTTGGCGAGCGCTCACCGCCGGAGTCAAAGCCGCCTTCACTGTTTGCCACCCGTTTGCTTGTCCATCATTTGTTCGTGGCGCTGAATGAATTCCTTGGTACTGTCTATGCCGCGCAACTGCAGGATATAGTTGCGTACTGCGGCTTCCACAAGCACCGCCAGGTTGCGCCCTTCCGCCACCGGAATGGTCACTTTGCGGATTTTCACGCTGAGCACGTTCTCGGAACTCGCGCCCAGCGGCAGCCGCTCCAGTCCGGGAATGTGCGATCCCTTCGGCCTTTCCAGGTGCGCGATCAGTTTCAGGTTCATTTTCGGGCGCACCGCGGTTTCGCCGAAAATGGTGCGAATATTTAACACGCCCAACCCGCGCACCTCGAGAAAATCCTTAAGCAACGGCGGGCAGCGGCCTTCCAGCGTTTCTGGCGCAATGTGGTAGAGCTCGACGCTGTCATCGGCGACCAAGCCGTGCCCGCGGCTGATGAGTTCTAGCGCGAGTTCACTTTTCCCCACCCCGCTTTCCCCGGTGAGCAACACGCCCATACCCAGCACATCGAGAAACACGCCGTGCAAGCTGGTGGATTCCGCCAGCACTTTGGAGAGATACAGGCGCAGGATGTTCATCAATTGCAGACTGGACTGGGCAGAACGAATGAGCGGGATTTGTTTTTCTTCCGCGAGGGCCTGTAACGCCGGTGGCACTACGCCATTGCCGGCGATGATGAAGCAGAACGGCGGGTTCGTGGAAAGGCTTTGTAAAGACTGCCGCAAGGAAGAAGGATCGAGTTTGCTCAAGTACTGGATTTCCGCACCATCCAATACCTGCACCCAATTGGGATGGATGAAATTGAGATGGCCGACTACTCCTTTGGGCGAACTGTTGATGTCGTCGCTGCTCAGGCTGCGGTTTGCCTCTCCGGCGATCCAGGAGAGCACCAGCCTGTCGCAGTTATCTTGAAACAGCCGAGCTGCGCTGACTTGGGGCATGGGGTTGCCATCCGCTGAGAATTTGATAAAGCTGCGAGGCGTCCTGGCTTGTTAGCAAGGTCTCGCGCAGGTTCCTGTCGCAGAAAACTTGAGCGAGCTCGCTCAGAATCTCCAGGTGCAGTTCGGTAGCGCGTTCCGGCACCAGCAACACGAAAATCAGGTTGACCGGCCCGCCGTCCGGGGCATCGAAAGGAATCGGCGCTTTGGTTCTGATCAGGGCACCGACCGCTTCCTTTAGCGATTTAATTTTGCCGTGCGGAAGGGCAACGCCCTGTCCCAGCCCGGTTGAGCCCAGCTTCTCGCGTGCGAACAGGCTGTCGAACACCTGGGCGCGCGCAATCCCCTGATTGTTTTCAAACAGCAGCCCCGCTTGCTCGAACACCCGCTTCTTGCTCCCCGCATCCAGGTCGAGAATGACATTGGAAGGGGGAAGCACTTTTGCCATCAGATTCATGTTCTGCGCTTTCGTGCTTTCGCGTGATGATCCGCTGTAATGGCTCGGGAAGAGTGCATGTACCAAGCTTAGTCCCTGGGCTGGTACTTGAGCGCGCCGTTGTGGCGGTGGCCGGAGCCTTTTTCCTTGTGTTTGAGGATTTGCCGGTCGAGCTTGTCCACCAGCATATCAATCGCCGCGTACATATCTGCGTCATAGCACTCGACGAAGATGTCCCTGCCGCGCACGTGCACGTTGGCCTCGATTTTCTGTTGCAGTTTTTCCACCGAAAGAATCACGTTGACATCAATCACATGTTCAAAGTGGCGTGTGATTCGGCTCAACTTGGACGTGACGTAATCACGGATAGCCAGGGTGATTTCCAGGTGATGTCCGCTGAGATTGAGGTTCATCTGATCTCCTTAGAGGCTCTTATCACAGAGATTTACGCAGGCTGACGGGGGGTATCTGCAAAGCTTCGCGATACTTGGCTATGGTGCGGCGCGCGACGACGATTCCTTGCTGCCCGAGGATTTCTGAAATCTGGCTGTCGGAAAGCGGTTTTTTCGGATTTTCCGCGGCTACCAGTTGCTTGAGGAGCGCACGGATCGCGGTTGAGGAACAGGCACCGCCGGTTTCAGTGGTGACATGGCTGCCGAAGAAGTATTTCAGCTCGTATGTGCCGCGCGGCGTGAGCATGTATTTTTGTGTGGTCACGCGGGACACCGTGGATTCGTGCAGCTCCAGAGCCTCGGCGATTTCGCGCAGCACCAACGGGCGCATCGCCACTTCGCCGTGTTCAAAGAAATGACGCTGGCGGTCAACAATCGCCTGCGATACGCGCAGGATGGTATCGAAGCGCTGCTGCACGTTTTTGATCAGCCATTTCGCTTCCTGCAGCTGGCTGGCGAGCTGCTGGAAGCTTGCGTCGCGATTGCGGTGCAAGATGTCTGCGTACATGCGGTTTACTCTCAACTTAGGCATGGCTTCCGCATTGAGGCTGGCGACCCATACGCCTTTGACTTTCTTAACCACGACATCGGGCACGATATAACGCGTCTCAAGCGCGGCGAAATCCGCGCCCGGACGTGGGTTGAGACTGGTGATGAGATGCTGCACTTGGCGCAGAGTGGGATCATCGCAATGCAGAAGTTTTTTGAGCTTGCCGAAATCGCGCGCAGCAAGGCTGTCCAGATATTGCGTGACGATGGTGAGCGCTTCCGCACGATATGGAGTATCTTCGGGCAGCGCTTTCAGTTGCAGCGCGAGGCACTCGCCCAGATTGCACGCGCCCACGCCCGCCGGCTCCAGTTTTTGCACATGCTTCAACGCGATTTGCAGTTCTTCGGGGCTTACGCTGAGTTCTTCCGGCAGCAGCGCGGCGACTTCCTCCAGTGGCTGTGTCAGGCAGCCGTCTTCATCGAGTGCGTCAATCAAAAGCGACACCAGTCTTTTGTCGCGCTCCGCGAGCTTGGTGAAATTGAGCTGCCAATTGAGATGCTCGCGCAAAGTGGGGGCGACCGCGGCAAGCTGCGGGTACTCGCTTTCCTCAGCGTCGTCGCGCGCGCTGTAGAATCCCGCTTCTTCAAGCCAGGCGCCTTCTGCCATGTCGGCAGCGCTGGGCGCAGCTTCGGGAGAGGATTCTTCGGCCGGCTCGCTTGCAGTCGATCCATCCTGGGGAACGGTGTTGATGCTGCCTGCAGATAGTGGCGCCGCTTCTTCGCCCGCTTCATCGTCGCGCTCGAGCAAAGGGTTTTCCTGGAGGAAGCGTTCCAGTTCCTGGTTAAGCTCCAAGGTTGAGAGTTGCAAAAGACGGATGGATTGTTGCAGTTGCGGCGTCAGCGTCAGATGCTGCGACAGCTTGAGCTGTAGGGTATGCTTCATTCTCTTGAGGTTTCGGGGTTTTCATTGCGGGCTGTGTTTCACGGGCGGTGCCATAGGCCCCAACCGCGTGTTTACAGCCTGAAATGTTCGCCCAAATACACTTTTCTCACACTTTCATTATAAACGATTTCTTCGGGTTTGCCGTAGGCGAGCACCGAGCCGTCGTTAATGATGTAGGCGCGGTCGCAAATCCCCAGGGTTTCGCGTACGTTGTGGTCCGTGATCAGCACGCCAATGCCTTTTTCCTTCAGGAAGCCGATAATTTTCTGGATATCCAGCACTGCGATTGGATCAATTCCTGCGAAAGGCTCATCGAGCAGGATAAAACGCGGATGCGAGGCCAGCGCCCGGGCGATTTCCACGCGCCGCCGCTCGCCGCCGGAGAGGGAGAGGGCGGGGTTGTTGCGAAGATGGCTGATGTGCAGGTCGTGCAGCAAATCGTCCAGCCGGTTCTGGAGTTCGTCGGGCTCTAAATTCTGTAATTCCAGTACGGCTTGAATATTTTCCGCCACAGTCATCCTGCGGAAAATCGAGGCTTCCTGCGGCAGATAACTCAAACCCAAACGAGCGCGGCGGTGGATCGGCATATGGCTAAGATTGCGTTCATCGAGCGTAATGCTGCCGCCGTCCAAAGGCACCAGACCCACCATCATGTAGAAACAGGTGGTCTTGCCGGCGCCGTTGGGGCCCAGCAAACCGATTACTTCGCCGTTGCTTACTTCCAGCGAAACGTCGCGCACCACGGTGCGCGATTTATAGCGCTTTTTAAGTCCTTGTGCTTTAAGGTCACTCATATCCGGTAGCCAATGGTCAATGCAAGGACGGTTTTCAGTGCCGTCTTTAGGCGTTTGTTCCTAGGGTGGATTAGTAATAGTAGAAGACGGTTTCAACGTTGACGGAGGAGCAGGCGGAACGGTTTTGGCGCCTTTTTCCTTGGGCTGGATCACCGCGTGCACCCGGCCGCCGTTGGCGGGCTCCTCGCCGCTTAACGCCTGGTAAAGTTCGGTAGCTGCATTGTAGGAAATATAATTGCCGCGCAATTCGTCCTGGCCGCGTTTGATGTGGGCCTTGGTGAACAACTCCAGTTTCTCCGTTTTGCCGTCGTATTCGATGCGCTCAGCCTCGCCTTCGATGTACTCGTCAACGCCGTCCATTTTTTGGCGGAAAGTCGCGAGATTGCCGTACGCGGTACCGGAATTGAAGCCGTTTTCATCCTGACGCAGGATCATTTTGTTGCCGCGGATGACGATGGTGCCCTGGGTGAGCACCACGTTGCCCTCAAACACGCTCACCTTGTTGGTATCGTCCACGTTGACTTTGTCTGCATCGATGTTGACTGGTTTGCCGCGGTCGGCGCGCTCGGCCAGCGCAGGCGTACAAACCAGCAAGGCGCTCAGTACCCATCGCAACAAGTGGCTGGCCTTACCTGGGGTTGTCATAATGTCCTTTGACTTTGGATAGCAATTTAAGCACCCGCGTATCGCTGTTGAATTCTAAGCCAACCGCGGTGACGATGCTATGCGGTTCGGTCAGCGTCACCGGCTTGTCGGTTTTCGCCAGGTCCTGGTCCGGAATGACATGCAGGAAACTGGTAAAGGCCTTGAGTTCCGGATATTGGTCGCGCGCTTCGCGCACCACTTTGACATCACCTGTGAAATAGGCATCGTCGCCCCCGCTCGAGAGCAGCGCGTGGTTTGAGGTAATGTTGATTTCCGGTTTGCCGCCTTCGATATGGCGGAATACCGGGCTTTCCAGGTGCGTGCTGTCGTCATCCGGATAATGCACCATTTTCTTTGCGGTGAGGATGTAGCGCGGAGTTCCATCCTTGCTCATGCGGGTGGTGGTAAAATTTTCCAC
>DATMDB010000131.1:0-3560 GCA_035558075.1 Burkholderiales bacterium | reverse complement strand
GCATACCTTTAATATTTCCACCACCTCCGCCTTAGTCGCGGCTGCAGCGGGGGCGAAAGTGGCGAAGCACGGCGGGCGCTCGGTTTCCAGCAGTTGCGGCAGCGCCGACGTGCTGGAAGCGCTGGGAGTCAATATAAATGTAAGCCCTGAGCAGGTGGCGCAATCCATTCGCCAAGTCGGCATCGGCTTCATGTTTGCGCCCAACTATCACAGCGCGATGAAGCACGCCGCGCCGGTGCGCAAGGAGCTGGGCGTGCGCACGCTGTTCAATATTTTGGGACCACTCACCAACCCGGCAGGCGCTGGAAACCAGTTGCTGGGCGTGTTTCACCACGACCTGGTCGGCATCCAGGCGCGGGTACTGCAAACTTTGGGCAGCCGTCACGCGCTGGTGGTGCATGGCTTGGACGGCCTCGACGAAATATCCATCAGCGGCACAACCGAAGTGGCGGAACTCAAGAACGGCAAGGTGGAGGAATACACCTTTGATCCAACCCGCTTTGGATTCAAGCTTGCACCGCTCGAAGCCATCCAGGCGAAAAGCGCCGGCGAATCAAAAAAAATGCTGCTTTCGGTGCTCGACAACCAGCCTGGGCCGGCGCGCGACATCGTCATGCTCAATGCCGGCGCGGCGATTTACGTTTCCGGCCTGGCTGAAAGCATAGAACAGGGTGTGCGCAAGGCGAGAGAGGCGATCGCTGGGGGCGCGGCGCGCGACAAGCTTGAGCAGCTCATTGAATTTTCCAACCGATTTAAAACAACATGAACCGCAGAGGCGCAGAGACGCCGAGAGAAAACCAGGTTACTGAGAAAATCATAGGCTGTGCGATTGAAATCCACAAAATCCTAGGACCAGGGCTACTTGAGTCAGCCTATGAAGAATGCCTGTGTTTTGAATTATCTCAATGTAATTTTTCATTCCGGCGCCAACTTCCGTTGCCTCTCAAATATAAAGACATTAAATTGGATTGCGGTTATGTGATGGATTTGGTTGTGGAAGATTTGGTTGTTGTAGAACTCAAAACCGTAGAAAAACCACTCCCCATACATGAAGCTCAGCTTTTAACGTATCTCAAACTCTATCAGCGTTCTGTTGGTCTTCTTATTAATTTCAACGTTCCGGTTCTGAAAACGGGTATCAAGCGCATTGTTAACCAATTTAATGAAACCTCTGCGCCTCCGCGCCTCTGCGGTGAAAACGATGTCTGATATTCTGCAAAAGATCCTGGCTGTAAAGCGCGAGGAAATTGCCGCGGCTAAAGCCAAAAAACCGCTTGCCGAAATGCGCGCTGAGGCCGAGTCCGCTGCTCCCTCTAGAGATTTTACAGGCAGCCTGCGCGCCAAAATCAACGCCGGATTGCCTGCAGTCATCGCCGAAATCAAGAAAGCGAGCCCCAGCAAAGGCGTGCTACGGGAAAATTTCGACCCCGCTGAAATTGCGCGCAGCTACGCTCAACATGGCGCGGCATGCCTGTCGGTGCTGACCGACCGCGAGTTCTTCCAGGGGAATGACGAATACTTGAAGCGGGCGCGCGCAGCCTGTGCGCTCCCCATTCTGCGCAAAGATTTCACGTTTGACGCCTACCAGGTGCATGAAGCACGGGCGATAGGGGCGGACTGCATTCTGCTCATCGTGGCGGCGCTGGATTTGCCGCACATGCAGGAGCTGGAAACCCTGGCGCACGGTTTAGAAATGGCGACACTGGTGGAAGCGCATGATGCCAAAGAGCTTGAGCTTGCGCTTAACCTTAAAACCCCACTCATCGGCATCAATAACCGCAACCTGCGCACTTTTGAAACCCGCCTTGAGATTACTTTACAACTCCTCAATTTGATTCCAAGTGAGCGCATCGTGGTTACCGAAAGCGGAATCCTGAAACCGCAGGATGTGCAGATGCTGCGCACAAACGGGGTCAATTGTTTTGTGGTCGGCGAGGCGTTCATGCGTGCACCCGATCCCGGTGTCGAACTGACTAAGCTGTTTGCTTAACTCCGCCTCTCCACGTACACGGGGAGAGCGAGCGAACGAAGCGCGGGTGAGGGGCAATGGACACACGTAATCGCTGCGATACACAAGCTCACGGTTTCGAACGCTTTAATGAACGTCATATTCCTGTAGCAATCGGCCATTAGGATACATCTGTTTTATTGTTTGATTGCCAGTGCCAGCGACGCTTGGCAAGCTCAACGCGGTTTCGAGCAAGTTGGCGTCAACAGGTCGTTATTGGCATCGAAGTTGCTAGACGAAGGCCACGCTAACCCAACGCGCCATAAGCACTATTATATGAAGTGTGGTATTTTTACAACACAGGCCTGAACATGTCGCTTTCGTACTTGACACCCTGGCTACATGTATAGCAGGATTAAAACGTTGTTGGACGCCTTTTTTTCAGCGGGGATGAAATCTCCCGCACAGTTTTAATTTCAAGAAGAACGTTCATTTTTTCGAGGAGGAAATGATGAAAAAGACCCTACTTTCTATAATGGCTGCCGCCGGGCTAATTGCATCGGCGAGCGCGCTAGCCGACAGCAGCCTGGTGGAGATTTATGGCACCTTCAACGTTGACTTGGAGAACGTCAAAGCCACCGGCTCAACCGCTTTAGGGACGCCGCTGCCTGCAGGCCAGATGGTTAACGGTGCCGCGGGTTCTGCCACTACCGGCCAGCCAAGTGGCAATGTTGCGCCCGACCGCAACCGGGTGACTCAGAACTCGTCTGCCCTCGGTTTCAGGGGTAATGAGGATTTAGGCATGGGCTTGAAAGCGATTTTTCAGATTGAGTCAGGCATAAGCTTTGACTCGGCCGCCACTACCACCACCACCGCAGGCACGACTTCCACTGGTTTCTTTGCATCGCGCAACAGCAATGTGGGTCTGTCGTCAGCGAGTCTCGGCACGGTGTTCTACGGCAACTGGGATACGCCTTACAAATCCCTGACCAATACTGCCCTGTTTGATTCTTTCTACGCCACCGGAATAGCGAACGACAACACGCTCATCGGCACACCCGGCTTTGGGGTGCAGTCAATCACCACCAGCCAGCGCAATATAAATTCGTCGGACGCCTCGTTTGACCGGCGCCAGGGCAACACAGTGCAGTACTGGACTCCGCAGTTTTTTGGTGGTCTCAGCTTCCGCTTGGTCTATTCAGCCAACGAAGGGCGAGCCGCGGAGCCTACGAGCATAGCCGGCCCGAATATTAATCCGGCTATTTACGGGGGGTCAGTCACGTACGAATATGGACCTTTTCGAGTCGCTTATGCGTTTGAGCAGCACCGCGATTACTTCGGTTTGGCGCAGTTAGGTGGTGCTCTGCCCATCACGACCACGAACACCACCTCCAGGGACAATGGCAACAAGGTGACACTGACCTACAAGCTTGACACCGGGTTAGGTAGCACCACGGCCAACGTGGCTTGGGAGCGGCTCGCCTACAATAACAGCGACACCACCGCAGGCGATCTGATCCACTATCACCGCGACCTGATTTACTTCGCGTTAAAACATCAGATAGGCGCGGGCACCTTCCGGGTGGGCTTTGGCGATGCTCACCAGGGCAGT
>DATMDB010000130.1:0-5075 GCA_035558075.1 Burkholderiales bacterium | reverse complement strand
GGTCAACGTGCTGTTTCTGGTGGCGCTGCTTTCCATGCTGCAAGCGACGCTCACCCTACCCGGCATGGCGGGCATTGCGCTCACCGTGGGCATGGCGATCGACGCCAACGTGCTGATCAACGAGCGCGTCCGCGAGGAACTCCGCAGCGGCACCACGCCGCAGGCGGCGATCCACGCCGGCTACGAACGCGCTTTCGGCACCATTCTCGACTCCAACATCACCACGCTGATCGCCGGCATTGCGCTGTTCATGTTCGGCTCGGGGCCGGTGCGCGGTTTTGCGGTGGTGCTGTGCCTGGGGATATTGACCTCGATGTTCAGCGCAGTGATGGTCTCGCGCAGCATGGTCAATCTGATTTACGGCAGCCGCCGCAAGCTGGAGAAACTTTCCGTCGGCCAGGCATGGCACCCGGTGGCTGAAAACAGAGCCTGATCCAGGATATAACCGTGGAATTTTTCAGAATCAAACACGACATCCCGTTCATGCGTCACGCGCTGGTATTCAACGTGATTTCCCTCATCACGTTCATTCTCGCGGTGATGTTCCTTGCCACCAAAGGCTTGAATTTCGGCGTGGATTTTACCGGCGGCACGGTGATGGAAGTCAATTACACGCAGACGGCCGACATTCACAAAATCCGCGAGTCCCTGGGAAAGCTGGGCTTTAGTGACGCCAGCGTGCAGAATTTCGGCACCTCGCGCGACGTGTTGATCAGGCTGCCTGTCAAAACCGGCATAACCAGCGCCAAGTTGAGCGAGCAGGTGCTGGATGGACTGCGTCACGACGATAAAACAGTGCAGATGCGGCGGGTGGAATTCGTGGGACCCCAAGTCGGCAAAGAGCTGGTGGACAACGGTGCATTGGCGCTGCTGCTGGTTTCCATCGGCATCGTGCTCTATTTGTGGCTGCGCTTCGAGTGGAAATTCGGGCTTGCCGCGATCATTGCCAATTTGCACGACGTGGTCATCATTCTCGGCTTCTTTTCCTTTTTCCAATGGGAGTTTTCGCTCTCCGTGCTGGCAGCGGTGCTGGCGATTCTCGGCTATTCGGTGAACGAGTCGGTGGTGGTGTTTGACCGGATACGCGAAAACTTCCGCAAGATGCGCAGGACGAGCACGCCGGAGATCATCAACAACGCCATTACTCGCACCATGTCGCGCACCATCATCACTCACGGTTGCACCCAGCTGATGGTTACCTCGATGCTGTTTTTCGGCGGCGAAACGCTGCATTATTTTGCGCTGGCGCTCACCATCGGGATTCTCTTCGGCATATATTCCTCGGTGCTGGTGGCGAGTCCTATCGTGATGTGGCTCGGCGTGACGCGCGAGGATTTCATCAAGCCAGATAAAAAAGCCGCAGTGGAAATCCCGTAACGGCGCGCCCGACGTGGAAGTCATTTCCAGCTTTTTCGGCCTGCTGACCCATCTTGATCAGCATCTGCTGTCGCTATTGCAGAACTACGGCGGCTGGATTTACCTGATTTTGTTCCTGATCATTTTCTGCGAAACCGGCTTGGTGGTGACGCCATTTCTGCCGGGGGACTCATTACTTTTCGTAACCGGAACATTGGCGGCGACAGGCGCGCTCAACGTGCAGGGAGTTGCGCTATTGCTCATGGCTGCGTCATTTTCAGGCGATAACTCCAATTACTGGATTGGCCGTTACCTCGGCCCCAAGGTGCTACGCAAAGAGCAATCGCGCTTCTTCAACCGCAGCTATCTTGAAAAAACTCAGCGTTTTTACGAAAAACACGGAGGCAAGACCATCCTGGTGGCGCGCTTCATTCCATTCATCCGCACTTTTGCGCCTTTCATTGCAGGAATCGGGCGCATGCGCTATCTGCGCTTTGTGCTGTACAGTCTGGGCGGGAGTGTGTTCTGGATCAGCTTTTTCGTGTTCGGAGGTTTCTACTTCGGCAATGTTCCGCTGGTGAAACAAAACCTGACCGCGTTCATTGTTCTGATCACTTTCGCATCCATCCTGCCCGGCGTGGTTGAATATCTGCGCAACCGGGCGCGCTAACCCTCATCCCAGTCTTTCCCCGCCACGCGGGAGAGGGATAGTGATAGGGTGAGGGCGCTAGATTCTCTTTGCGAGTTCAGCGGCCTTGCCGATATATTCCCACGGCGTCATTTGCAGCAGGCGTTTTTTTTCGTTCGACGGAATCGCCAGGCCATTGATGAAACTGTGCAGTGTCTCGCGCGTGATGCCGTTTTTCCCGCGCGTAAGCTGTTTCAGTTGTTCGTAGGAATTGGCCACCCCGTAGCGGCGCATCACCGTTTGTATTGGTTCCGCCAGCACTTCCCAATTCTGTTCCAAATCCTGCATCAGGCGTTGCTGATTGGCTTCCAGTTTGTGCAAGGCCCTGAGGCAGGACTCGCAGCCGACCAGGGTATAGCCCAGCGCCACCCCGATATTGCGCAAAACCGTTGAGTCGCTGAGATCGCGCTGCCAGCGTGACACCGGCAGCTTGTCGCTCAAATGCCGCAACAGCGCATTGGCGAGCCCGAGATTGCCTTCGGAGTTTTCGAAATCAATCGGGTTCACCTTGTGCGGCATGGTGGAGGAACCGACTTCCTTTTCATCGGCTCGTTGCTTGAAATAACCCAGAGCGATGTAGCCCCACATATCGCGGTCGAGGTCGAGCAGGATGTTGTTGGCTCCGGCAAACGCGTCGAACAGTTCCGCCATGTAATCATGCGGCTCGATTTGGATGGTGTAGGGGTTGAATTCAAAGCCGAGGCTCCTGACAAAAGCTTGCGCGAATTTTTCCCAGTCGAAATCCGGGTAGGCGGCGAGGTGCGCGTTGTAGTTTCCCACTGCGCCGTTGATTTTGCCAAGGAGTTTGACTGCGGCGATGCGTTGCTCGGCCCGGCGCAGGCGGTAGGCGACATTGGCAAGCTCTTTGCCCAAAGTGGTGGACGAGGCGGGCTGGCCGTGTGTGTGGGCAAGCATGGGAGTCGCCGCATGTTGGTGCGCAAGCCCGGTGAGCGTGCTGATGATTTCATTGAGCGCAGGCAGCATCACCTGTTGGCGCGCGCCTTGCAGCATCAGGGCGTACGAGAGGTTGTTGATATCTTCCGAAGTACAGGCAAAATGAATGAATTCGGAAACCTTTGCAATTTCCGGGTTGCCCGAGAGCTGCTCTCTCAGCCAGTATTCAATGGCTTTGATATCATGATTGATGCGTGACTCGACGGCTTTTACCGCTTCCGCGTCGGCCTCGGTAAAGTTGGCCGCGAGCGCATCGAGTTGTTTCAGGGTGGCGCCGGAAAACGGCGGGACTTCAGTAATCACCTGCTCGCGGCTTAAGGCTTTCAGCCATTCGATTTCCACCTGGATGCGATGGCGGATCAGCGCAGACTCGCTGAAAAACTTGCGCAAGGCTTCGACTTTATTATGGTAGCGCCCGTCGAGCGGGGAGAGCGCGGTCAAGGGTTTCATTTTGGGCCTTTACTCAACAAGCGTATTTTATCACAGGTGAAATATGCGAACGCTTGAGCCAAATTCAAGGAGATTTGCCCGCTTGTTGCGGGAAGTTCGCGCATGCAGGGTGTGCGAAGCGCATCTGCCCAATTCGCCCAAGCCGATACTGCTTGCCGCGGAGTCCGCCACGCTGATGATTGTGGGGCAGGCGCCGGGGCGCAAAGTGCATGAAACCGGGATTCCCTGGAACGATCCATCGGGCGACCGCTTGCGCGAATGGCTTAAGCTTGAGCGCGCGCAATTCTACGATACTTGCCGAATTGCCATCATTCCCACCGGGTTTTGTTATCCTGGGACCGGGGAGAACGGCGATTTGCCGCCGCGGCCTGAATGCGCCCCGTTGTGGCATCCCAAACTGCGCGCGGCGTTGCCGCGCATCAGGCTTACTCTGCTGGTTGGAAGTTACGCCCACGCCTATTACCTGGGTGACAGGATGAAATCCTCGGTCACCGAAACCGTGCGCGCTTACCAGGAGTATCTGCCGGAATTTCTGCCTTTGCCGCACCCCAGCCCGCGCAACCGAGGTTGGCTCAAAAACAATCCGTGGTTCGAGAAAAACATTATTCCGCAACTTCGCCTACTGGTTTCAAGCGCGCTCAAAAAAGCCCAGTAAACTCTGCAACCGCGCCATGTCCGGCGAGACGGGAATGTTATAATAAACGCACGATTACTTTTGTCGGGAACCCCATGAAATTGATTGGATCGCTGACCAGCCCGTATGTGCGCAAAGTGCGCGTGGTGCTGGCCGAGAAGCGCATTGATTACGAGATGCAGGTGGACCTCCCATGGAATGACGACAGCAAGGCGCCGGAGTACAACCCGCTCGGCAAGGTGCCGGTATTGCTCATGGATGAGGGCACCAGCCTGTTTGATTCGCGGGTGATCGTTGAATACCTGGATACCGTTACCCCCCTGGGCCGGCTGATTCCCGAAGGCAATCGCGAACGCACCCTGGTCAAGCGCTGGGAAGCCTTGGCAGATGGCATATCCGATGCGGCCGCCGCCATCGTTATCGAAACAAGACGTCCCGCGAAGCTGCAAAGCAAGGACTGGATTGCCCGCCAGCGCGGCAAGATTGACAGCGGGCTCAAAGCCGTCTCGATTGAGCTCGGCGAAAAGAACTGGTGTTCGGGCGATGCCTATAATGTATCCGACATCGCGCTAGGTTGTGCGCTGGGTTTCCTCGATTTGCGCTTGCCTGAAATCGATTGGCGCGCCTCCAACCCCAATCTGGAAAAACTCTTCGCCAAGCTCATGCAGCGGGCCTCGTTTAAAGATACGGTGCCTCCCGCCGCGTAAGCGCTCAAGCCTCGATAATCCCGCCGCCGAGGCATACTTTGCTCTCATAAATTACCACTGATTGCCCGGGGGTAACCGCCCATTGCGGTTCGGCGAACTCGATGCTGCAGTTGCGTTCGTCTACCTGCGTGATGCTGCACGCAGCGTCCGCCTGCCGGTAGCGGGTTTTCGCGCAGTACACCCAGTTGCAATGCGGTGCCCGCGCGCTCACCCAGCTTAAACGCGTGCACGTGAGTTTCTGGCGGAATAGTGCAGGGTGGTCGTGGCCCTGCACTACCACAAGTAC
>DATMDB010000129.1:0-2239 GCA_035558075.1 Burkholderiales bacterium | reverse complement strand
CAGCCTGCAAGTAGAAACACTGTACCCGCAGGAGCAGTACGATATTGTGCTGATGTAATTAGCCGGTGGGCGGCCGCGACACTCCATTTATACCCTCTCTCCTGGCGCGAGAGGGCTGGGGTGAGGGGAAACCAAATTCGCCGGGGGTTGCGCGGCGGCAAGTTTCTTTCTTTTGCTTGCGCAAAAGAAAGAAACCAAACAAATGCGCCCCGGACTCGGACTCGCGCAGCGTGGAGCGGGAAAGGGCGCATGCTGCCGCAAGAGGCATTGTGAAACGGGGCGCTCATGCTGCCGCTCCCGCACTTAAGGAACCTCTGATCAAGTCCTCCGCGGATTGCGTCGCGGGCAAAATGCGGATGGATGCGAGGCGCGCGACGAAGGTCGTAGCTTGGACTACGAAGCCGAGGAGCGCAACGACGCAGACGCCACATTTTGCCGCAACCCGGAGGGACGGGGCTTTCCGGGCGGTCTGATTTGTCGCTCGGCTTGTGAAGGGGGTCAACCATTCACTGCGCCTCGCTTCGCGCATCCCATCCCGGAAAGCCTCCGTCGCAACCGCGTGGGGCTTGATCAGAGGTTCCTTCATTTATTCCTGCACGCGCTGTAGCCATCCTGCCAGCCGGTCGCATACTGGGCGTCCGACTTGTAACGCGTCTGGTCTTTTTTGTTGAGCAGCGACTGAGCGCTGGTGCAGCCGTCGCGGTAGCCGTCCTGAAAACTTTTTGGAAAACCCGACAGATTGACGTTAGGCGTTTGCGCCGGCTTGGGCGGTTCTTGCGCGCATGCCGCGAAAAGCAACACCATCAATATCGTGCAATGTTGGTTCATCTCGGGAAATAAACTTGGCGCTTCGTCACATCGCGTTGGTGGTAAAATCTGCAATCGAGCCGCATTATATCACCATGCCTCAGCCCGCTTTCGTACACCTGCGTTTGCACAGCGAATATTCAATTGTTGACGGCATCGTGCGCCTCGACGATGCGGTCGGCAAAGCGGCTGCGGACCGCCTGCCCGCTCTGGCGCTTACCGATCTTAACAACCTGTTTGGCATGGTGAAGTTTTACCAGGCCGCACGCAAGGCCGGAATCAAACCGATTACCGGCTGTGATGTCTGGTTGACCAACGAAAGCGACCGCGACCAGCCATTCCGCCTGCTGCTGTTGTGCCAATCACATCAAGGCTATCTGCAGTTGTGCCGGCTGATATCGCGCGCATACCGTGCCAACCAGCACCGTGGCCGCGCCGAAATCAGAAAAACCTGGTTCAAGGAAGCCGGTACAGAGGGGCTGATTGCGCTCTCGGGTGCGCAACTTGGCGATATCGGCGTGGCACTCACCCAGGATAACCGCAAACAAGCGCAGGCGTTGGCGGGCGAATGGGTGGCGATGTTTCCGGAGCGTTTTTACCTCGAATTGCAACGCGCTGGCGCCGCGCATTCCGAGCTCTACGTGCAGCGCGCATTGGAACTGGCGTCCGGCTTGCGGCTTCCGGTAGTAGCCACTCACCCCGTACAGTTTCTTGAAGCGGATGATTTCAAGGCGCATGAAGCCAGGGTATGCATCGCCGAAGGCTATATTCTGGGCGATCAGCGGCGCCCCAAGCTGTTCACTGAGCAGCAATATTTAAAGACCCAGGCGGAGATGGCGGAACTGTTCGCCGATATTCCTGAAGCACTCTTGAACAGCGTGGAAATCGCCAAGCGCTGCAATTTAGAAATGGAGCTGGGCAAAAGCCGGCTCCCGCAGTTTCCCACGCCCAACAATCTCAGCCTCGACCAGTATCTCTGCGAGCGCGCGCTGGCGGGGCTTAAGCAACGACTGGATGCGCTCTATCCTGATGCCGCGCAACGAGCGAAGCAAATGCCGATTTACCAGAAGCGGCTTGATTTTGAAACCCGCACCATCGTGCAAATGGGTTATTCCGGTTATTTCCTGATAGTCGCGGACTTCATCAACTGGGCCAAACAGAACGGCGTGCCGGTCGGCCCCGGGCGCGGTTCCGGCGCCGGTTCTCTGGTGGCTTACGCGCTGGCGATCACCGACCTGGATCCCCTGCGCTATGATCTCCTGTTCGAGCGTTTTCTCAACCCTGAACGGGTGTCCATGCCTGATTTCGACGTGGACTTCTGCCAGGACGGCCGGGAAAAGGTGATCGAGTATGTGAAACAAAAGTTTGGCGAGGACAGCGTCTCGCAGATTGCCACCTTCGGCACCATGGCGGCCAAAGCGGCGGTGCGAGA
>DATMDB010000128.1:0-8969 GCA_035558075.1 Burkholderiales bacterium | reverse complement strand
AGCGCGGCACGTCCGGACAATTTGTTTCGCGCGAGCGGCCAAACTTTGGTCTTCCCCGGGTTTATCGCCGTGTACCAAGAAGGGTTTGATGAGCCGGACGAGCTGGGGGAGGGGCGGCTACCGGAACTGAACGTCGGCGATGTGATACCGGTCGACAAGCTGTATGGCGAGCAGCATTTCACCCAGCCGCCGCCACGCTACACGGAAGCGAGCCTGGTGAAAACGCTGGAAGAACACGGCATCGGGCGTCCCTCTACTTATGCCAATATCATATCCACGCTGCTCGAGCGGGAATACGCGTTGCTCGATAAGAAACACTTTGTGCCTACTGATGTGGGGCGGGTTGTCAACAAATTTTTAACCGAGCATTTCACTCGCTACGTTGATTACGATTTCACCGCCAAGCTCGAAGACGAACTCGACTTGGTTTCCACTGGCAAGCGCGAGTGGGTGCCATTGCTGGAGGATTTCTGGAAAGGTTTTAATCGCCTGGTTGAGGACAAGAAAAATTTGTCGCGCAAGGAAGTAACCCAAGAACAGCTTGACGAGGTATGTCCGAAATGCGGCAAGCAACTTACCGTACGGCTGGGAAAACGCGGCAAATTCGTCGGTTGCAGCGGCTTCCCTGCCTGCGATTACACGCGCAACTTGAATGGGGGACAGGCAACGGCGGAAACGGCGGTAACGGTGGAAGGGCGCAATTGCCCCAAATGCGGGAGCGGCTTAGTCATCAAAAACGGACCCTATGGGAAATTCATTGGCTGCTCGTCCTATCCCAAGTGTAAATTCATCGAGTCGCTCAACAAACCGCGCGATAGCGGGGTGCTCTGCCCCCAGTGCAAGGCCGGAAACCTCATCGAGCGCAAGAGTCGCTACGGCAAACTGTTTTATTCTTGTAGCACCTATCCCAAATGCAATTATGCGGTATGGAACCCGCCAGTTGCTCAGTCCTGCCCGAAGTGCAAGTGGCCAGTACTCACTCTAAAAACTACCAAGCGCCGTGGCGCTGAACTGGTGTGCCCAGTGAAAGAATGTGGTTATAGCGCCACGGCGCAAGCTTGAAGCCCGCTACACGTCGAGATTACGCACCCCCAGCGCGTTGCTTTCTATAAATGCACGCCGCGGCTCCACAATGTCGCCCATCAGAGTGGTAAAAATTGCGTCTGCACTGATAGCGTCTTCGATCTGAATGCGCAGCAGTCGGCGGCTTGCCGGATCCATCGTGGTATCCCACAACTGCTCCGGATTCATCTCTCCCAGGCCCTTGTAGCGCTGGATGGAAATGCCTTTCTTGACCTCTTCCAACAACCAGTCGAGTGCTTGCTTGAAATCGCTCACCTGCTGCTGCTGCTCGCCGCGCTTCACATAGGCGCCGTTGCCCAAAAACCCCTGCAGCATCTGCGCGGTGCGCTTGATTTGCGCATAGTCTCCACTTTGCAGAAAGTCTTGGTCGAGTGTGGTATATCGCAGGTTGCCATGCTGGGTTTTCTTTATCAGCAGTTGGTATCTCTCATTTTTTTCATCGTATGGGGCCTCGATTTGCAGCTCTTCGCGAGGCACCTGAGTCTCCAAGGCAGCAGCGCTTCTCTTTGCGGAGGGCGCATCGGACAAATCAATTTCAGGTTGCTGGAGCAGGGCGTACAACACCGTGGAATCAATAATTCGGCTCAAACGCTCGATTACCGCCTCAGCAAGCAAGTATTCCTTGGCGACTTTTTCCAGCGCGTCCTTGTTGAGCGGTTTCGCCCCTTCCGAGGTATGGAGTTGCGCGTCGCTTAACGCCATGTGCAGGAGGTACTGCTTAAGCTCATGGTCGTCTTTGATATAGCGCTCCTCTTTGCCATGCTTGACCTTATAAAGGGGTGGCTGAGCGATGTAGATGTGGCCGCGCTCCACTAGTTCCAGCATTTGGCGGTAAAAGAAAGTGAGCAGCAGGGTACGGATGTGTGAGCCGTCTACATCTGCGTCAGTCATGAGGATGATGCGGTGATATCGCAGTTTGCTGATGTCCTTGTCGTCGCCAATTCCGCACCCGAGCGCAGTGATCAGCGTCGCCACCTCCTGTGAGGAAAGCATTTTGTCTAGCCGCGCCTTCTCCACATTCAAAATCTTGCCCTTGAGCGGAAGAATTGCCTGGAACTTGCGGTCGCGGCCCTGTTTCGCCGACCCCCCAGCGGAATCGCCCTCAACCAGATAAAGCTCCGACAGCGCCGGATCTTTTTCCTGGCAGTCGGCAAGTTTGCCTGGCAGTCCCATGGAATCGAGAACACCCTTGCGCCGCGTCATCTCGCGTGCCTTGCGCGCCGCTTCACGAGCGCGCGCTGCTTCGACAATCTTGCCCGTAATCACTCGCGCCTCGCTAGGTTTTTCCTGCAAGAACTCCATGAGCTTCTGTCCCACGATTTCCTGCACTACCGGCTGAATCTCTGAGCTCACCAGCTTGTCCTTTGTCTGTGACGAGAATTTCGGCTCCGGGGCTTTAACCGAGAGCACGCAGCACAAGCCTTCGCGCATGTCGTCGCCCGTGGTTTCCACCTTGGCTTTCTTGGCGATTTCGTTCTGCTCGAGGTACTGGTTAAGCGTCCGCGTCAGCGCCGCGCGCAAACCGGTAAGGTGGGTGCCGCCGTCACGTTGTGGGATATTGTTAGTAAAGCACTGCACCGATTCCTGGTACGAATCGTTCCACTGCATGGCAACCTCTACGGTAACGCCTTCCTTCTGTCCAACTGCATGGAAAATCGTGTTGTGCAGAACATTCTTATTGCGGTTCATGAACTCGACAAAGCCTTTGACGCCTCCGGAGAAAGCAAAGGTTTCCTCTTTGCCGGTACGCTGATCGGTCAACTGGATCTTGACGCCGTTGTTAAGGAATGAGAGCTCGCGCAAGCGACGCGCCAAGATATCGTAGTGATATTCAACCTGGCCGAAGATCTCCTTGCTTGCCAAGAAATGTACCTCGGTGCCGCGGCGGTCGGATTTGCCCGTGACCCTGAGGGGTGCAACCGGTTCACCGCCGCGGAATTCCATGAAATGTACTTTGCCGTCTCGGCGGATGGTCAGTCTAAGCCACTCGGAAAGGGCGTTGACTACCGAAACGCCCACGCCATGCAGGCCACCAGCGATCTTGTAAGAGTTGTTATCGAATTTGCCCCCGGCGTGGAGCTCAGTCATGACGATTTCCGCTGCGGAGCGCTTCTGCTCGTCATCCTTGTGAATCTCGGTCGGGATACCGCGGCCATTGTCAACGACGCTAATCGAGTTGTCGGTATGGATAGTAACCGTAATTTCATTGCAGTAACCCCCCAGCGCCTCGTCTATAGCGTTATCTAATACCTCGAACACCATGTGGTGTAGGCCGGTGCCGTCTGAGGTGTCGCCTATGTACATGCCTGGCCGTTTGCGTACCGCATCTAAGCCCTTCAGTACCTTAATACTGTCGGAGTCGTACTCGCTTTCGTCTTTTTCCTGTTGGTTCTTATCTATCATCCGTTTTCTCTCGGTTTCACGTGAAACACACCTAAATGCGCATTGGCATAACCACGTATTTGAACTCGCTGTTCCCAGGTATGGTAATGAGTGCGCTACTATTTGCGTCGCCAAATGCACAATCTACCTGCTCACTGTCTAGGTTGTTGAGCACGTCCAGTAAATAACTGATATTAAATCCAATATCCAAAGACTCGCCCTTGTAATCCACTTCCAGCTCTTCCTCTGCTTCTTCCTGCTCGTTGTTAGTACAGACGATGCGCAGGCTCTTGTCTGTTAGCACCCAGCGTACCCCACGGAATTTTTCGTTCGCTAAAATTGCCATCCGCTGCAGAGCCTGCAGGAGGGTTTGACGAGAAATTTGAATGTGCCTCTGGTAGTTGCTGGGTATAACCCGCGTATAGTCGGGAAATTTACCATCTACTACCTTCGTTATTAAGTCTATGTTAGAAAATGAAAACCTGACTTGGTTCTGGGCTACCTCAAGGGTCACCTCGTTTTCAGTGTCGTCTAACAGGCGGCCAACTTCTAATACCGCTTTCCTCGGTAAAATCACTTCTTGGTGCGCTTTTTGCTGTTTCTGCTTTGTACTGGCGTAGCCCAAGCGGTGCCCGTCTGTTGCTATGACTCTTATCTGGTCATCTTCTATCACTAACAGCATGCCATTGAGGTAATAGCGGACATCTTGCTGCGCCATTGCGTATTGGACTAGATAAAAAAGTCGCTTGAGCTCCTTTTGCGGTATTTTCTCCTTGTGTTGCGCTGCTGCTGGGCTTTGTCTCGGGAAGTCTTCTGCCGGTAGGGTCTGTAGGCTGAAGTGACTCTTGCCTGCTTTCACGTGCAACCGGTTCTCCTTTTGCTCCAGAACGACTTTGCTTTTTTCCGGTAACGCTCGCAGGATCTCCTGGAGTTTCCTTGCCGACACCGTCACCGCAGCATCTTCTCCTTTTCCCTTACTCTCTGCTTCGGTAGCGATTTGGATTTCCAGATCCGTTGCAACAAAGTGGATCTTTTCCCCTTTGCGTTCGAGCAATACATTTGACAAAATTGGTAGTGTGTGGCGTCGTTCCACGATACCGGATACAGCTTGAAGTGGCTTCAACAGGGCATCGCGGTCCGCTTCTATTAAGATCATGGTTTATTATTCCTTATAAGATAGAAGAGTAGTAATAAAACCTTTGTGTGCTTGTGTCCTGTTCAAGTAAACATCGATAAAACAGAGAGTACAAGAACTGCTGACGCAGTGGATAAGCAGGACACAGCATGTGGGCGGGCTGTGGATGTATCGACAAAAACGCAAAGATGCAAAGAAATTCACAAGATATCTAGCTTGTTCTGTTATTAGCCCCTGAGTACTTGCATCAAGGCGTTGTAGTCACGGGTAAGCTCCATATCCCGCGCTTTCAGTTCTGCGATCTTGCGGCAGGCATGTAAGACGGTAGTATGATCTCGCCCGCCGAACGCATCTCCTATATTCGGAAGGCTCAGCTCAGTCAGTTCTTTTGACAAAGCCATAGCGATTTGCCGAGGTCGGGCAAGAGCACGTGAGCGCTTCTTAGAGTACATTTCCGATACTTTTATTTTGTAGTAGTCGGCAACAGTTTTCTGGATGTTTTCGATAGAAACTTGTCTCAGTTGCACGGCTAAGAGGTCGCGCAGAGCCTCTTTGGCAAGGTCCACAGAAAGGGGCAACCCGGCAAACCTGGAAAAGGCGAGTACACGCTTTAGCGCACCCTCCAGCTCGCGCACATTGGACTGGATGTGTTTCGCAATAAAGAAGGCAACGTTTTCGTCAAGAGTAATACCATCTATCGCGGCCTTCTTAAGTAGGATTGCAACGCGCATCTCCAATTCCGGGGGCTCAATAGCGACAGTAAGACCCCAGCCGAAGCGAGAAATTAGGCGGTCCTCCATCCCGGAGATTTCTTTAGGGTAGGTATCGCAAGTGATAACAAGCTGTTTATGACCCTCGATTAAGGCGTTAAATGCGTAGAAAAATTCCTCTTGGGTACGGTTCTTGTTGCTGAAAAACTGGATATCGTCAATCAATAGCAAATCCAGCGAGTGGTAGTAGCGCTTAAAGTCGTCAAAGGCCTTGTGTTGGTAAGCCCGTACCACATCGGAAACATACCGCTCGGCGTGTGTGTAGCGAACCTTGGCCTGCGGGTTCTGCTCATGTACTAAGTTGCCGATTGCCTGAAGTAAGTGTGTTTTTCCCAAGCCAACGCCGCCGTAAATAAACAGTGGGTTGTAAGCCATGCCTGGATGCTCTGCAACTTGTATGGCAGCGGCACGCGCGAGCTCATTGGCCTTGCCGGTAACGAAAGTATCAAAAGAAAAAGAGGGGTTAAGGCGTGAAAGGCTTTTAATGGGGGCCTTGGAGGTTGCAGCCTTCGGCTTATCCGCAGGGATGGGCTCGGTGGCACTTTTCTCGGGCAGGGCCAGCACTAGGCTCACCGGCTTGCAGAAATACTGCTCGGCCATTTTCTGTATGCGCATTAGGAACCGCTCTTTGATCCATTGCAACACAAAGCGGTTGGGAGCAACCAGCAGCAGGGGATCACCTTCGGGGAAGAACTTGAGCGGTTTGATCCAGGTATTAAACTGCTGCGCGGTCAGTTCTTTTTCGAAGTAGGAGAGGCAAGAGAGCCAAAAATGATCCATTTCTGACCAGCGAAGAAGTAAAGGGAGCGACACAGACAAGTTCAATTCCGATCATTATAACGAAACAATCCCACGCCAAGGAAGAAAATAATTCAGGGTTGACAGAAAGCGCGCATAAAGGTTGAATAGGCGGCTTTCTAATGATGAAGCAGGGACGAAAATGAAGCGAACTTATCAACCATCAACCACGAGGCGCAAAAGGACCCACGGATTCCTAGTGCGCATGAAAACCCGCGGTGGAGCAGCGGTAGTGCGTGCCCGGCGCGCTAAAGGGCGGACGCGGTTAAGCGTATAGTAAGGGGTTGGTTTTCATTTATTCCCTAACGAAAGCGTCACGTCTTACCAAACCCGAACAGTTTTCCGCGGTATTCCATGCCAACAGCGCCGAAAGCGGCACGATATTTCAGGTTTTGGTAAAGCCCAAACTCCAGGAGACCGCGAGGTTGGGAGTGGTGCTCAGCAAAAGGGTGACACCACGAGCGGTGGACCGCAGTTACCTGAAACGCCTTATTCGTGAAGAATTTCGTATGCGAAAGCACAGCCTCGGCGGCTTGGACGTAGTGGTCAGGGTGCTCGGGCAGGTCTCAAAAGCGCAAGCGACGGAAGCGCGCGTGGAGCTGTCGAACCTGTTCTCCAAGGTGTCGCGATGGGGCGCGTAGCACTTGCGGCTATCGCGCTGTACCGGATTGTGCTCAGCCCATTGCTTGGCAACAATTGCCGCTTTGCGCCCTCCTGTTCCGAATATACCCGCGACGCGATCGTCAAATTCGGAGTTTTGAGAGGCATCTGGCTTGGACTAAAGCGAATTCTACGTTGTCATCCATGGAGCCCGGGCGGATACGACCCGTTGCCCTGAGATTTCTTAATAACGGCTCATGGACACGCAAAGACTTTTTCTGCTGATTGTTTTTTGCCTGTCGGTATTTCTGCTGGTCGATGCCTGGCAGCGGGGAAACAGTCCAGCGCAGGCGCCACACGCCGAGCAGCCTGTGAAAACTCAGCAGGTCGCGCCCACCCCGAGCGAAAAACTTGCGGCGGTCCAGCAAGCGCAGACCAGCCCACAAGCGGCAGCGACTGAGGCGGGGAAAAAAATCTCGGTCAAAACCGATTATTTGCTTGCGGAGATCGACACCGCGGGAGGAGACCTGCGCAAGCTGGAGCTAATGAAACATCGTGATACGCTGGACGAGAAGAAAAATTTCCTGCTGTTGCAAAACAATCCGGAGCATATTTACGTCGCGCAAAGCGGCTTGATTGGTCACGATCTGGCTACTCATAAGACGCAATTTTCTGCAGAGGCTGCCAACTACGAACTCAAACCTGGCGCAGAACGCCTGGAAGTCAGGCTTACGGCGCCGGCGCTAGACGGAATCAAAGTGACCAAGGTATACACGTTCCGCAAAAGCAGCTACCTGATGGACGTTTCCTACGAGATCAGCAATAACAGCGCAATTCCGCTCCAGCCGTTTGCATACTTCCAGTTTCTGCGCGATGGCAAGCCGCCCGCGGGCGAAACCAAATTGGTGCCGACTTACACGGGTCCAGCGATTTACACCGAGCAGGAAAAATTCGAAAAAATAGAGTTCGCCAGCATTGACAAGGGCAAGGCGAAATACCCGCAAAATGCCGATAATGGCTGGATCGCGATGTTGCAGCATTACTTTGTCGCGGCATGGCTGCCCAAGGACAAAACACCACGGGAGTTTTACGCAAAAAAATTGGGTGAAGATCTGTATTCGGTCGGAACGATCCTGCCAGTACCCAAAATCGACTCTGGTAAAACTGCCACGATTACCGTCCCGCTTTACGCCGGACCTCAGGAGCAGGATAGTCTCAGCAAACTCGCGCCCGGCCTGGGGCTCACCGTGGACTACGGCTGGCTCACGGTGATTGCGGTACCGTTATTCTGGGTACTGTCTTGGCTTTACAAATGGGCGCAGAACTGGGGTGTGGCGATCATCCTGCTCACCGTGCTGATCAAGTTTTTATTTTATCCGCTGTCTGCGGCGAGTTACCGCTCCATGGCGAAAATGCGCGTGCTGGCACCCAAGATGCAAAAGATGAAGGAGCAATACGGTAATGACCGGCAAAAGCTGCACCAGGCGATGATGGAGCTTTACAAAACTGAAAAAATCAATCCGCTCGGCGGTTGTTTGCCGATACTGGTGCAAATCCCGGTATTCATTGCGCTTTACTGGGTGTTGCTCGCCAGCGTGGAGCTGCGCCATGCGCCATTTGCGTTGTGGATTACAGACCTTTCCGCGCCCGACCCCTACTATGTTCTGCCCGTCATCATGGGCATCACCATGATTATCCAGTCACGCTTGAGCCCTGAACCGCCCGACCCGATCCAGGCCAGAATGATGAAAATCATGCCGATTGCCTTCAGTGTTTTCTTTTTCTTCTTCCCTTCCGGTCTGGTCTTGTACTGGCTGATAAACAACATTCTCTCCATTGCCCAGCAGTGGCAAATCACGCGGGTCATCGAGCGGGCAAAGCCGGCTCATGGCAAGCGCTGACGTTATAGCCGCGATAGCGACTGCGCCCGGGCGCGCAGCCATCGGCGTGGTGCGGGTCTCAGGGCCCAATCTGCAAGCGCTGGCACAATCACTGCTGGGCAAAGTCCCGGCTCCGAGACACGCCGCGCTTTGCGACTTCCTCGATGAAAACAGAGAAACCATAGACCACGGCATTGCCCTGTATTTCCCAGCGCCGCATTCCTACACCGGCGAAGAGGTCCTGGAACTGCAAGGCCACGGCGGGCCTGCGGTTATGCAGTTGCTGCTGCGCCGTTGCCTCGCATTGGGGGCGCGGCTGGC
>DATMDB010000127.1:0-3369 GCA_035558075.1 Burkholderiales bacterium | reverse complement strand
AAAGTGATACTGCTCGCCTATGTAGTGGAAAACACGGTGTGGGAACCTAATTTCAGAGCGCTGTTCCAACATGAACTGCGCTGGGCGCGCACCATACGCGCAATGCAGCCGGCAGGTTACGCGTTTTCCTTCATCACCTACCCGGTAGCGGTTTCCCTGCTGTTTTTGCCGCTCGTACCTGCGGCGGCGGGGTTAACGGCTGTTGCCGTTTCGGTTATACTACGCGTCTTGCTGCATCGGGCGGTGTACGCCAGTTTCCGTATCCGCGAACCCGCTACGCCCTGGCTTGCGCCCGTTCGCGATGTGCTCAGTTTCCTGATATGGGCGGCAAGTTTCTTCGGCCGCGGCGTTGAGTGGCGGAAACAGCAGTTTTCGGTCCGCTCCGACGGACAGTTGATGAACAAGGGAGTGCGTAATCCATGATGAAAACCCTGTTTCTGAATCCTCCGTCGTATGAAGGATTCGATGGCGGCGCCGGTTCACGTTACCAGGCGCGGCGGGAAATCCGCTCGTTCTGGTATCCCACCTGGCTTGCCCAGCCCGCGGCACTGGTGCCCGGCAGCAAGCTGATTGACGCACCCGCGCGCGGCCTGTCGCTTAACGACATCCTGCCGCTCGCCAACGATTATGAACTCGCCATTCTGCATACCAGCACGCCCTCTTTTGAATCCGACGCAAAAGTCGCCGAAGCGCTGAAGGCAAAAAACCCCAGGCTCATGATTGGCTTCATCGGCGCGCACGTGGCTGTGCAATCCGAACTTTCGCTTAAGCATTCGCCAGCGATTGACTTCGTCGCGCGCAACGAATTCGATTTTACCGTCTACGATGTCGCCTGCGGTCGTCCGCTTGCGGAAATCGACGGCATCAGCCACAAGGTCAATGGCAATGTGGTGCATAACCGCGACCGCGCCATGATCGAAAACATGGACCAGTTGCCGTGGGTGGTGGATGTATACCAGCGTGATTTGGTGGTTGAAGATTATTTTATCGGTTACCTGCAGCATCCTTACGTGTCGCTTTATACCGGGCGCGGCTGCAAGTCGCGCTGCACCTTCTGCCTGTGGCCGCAAACCATAGGCGGTCACCGCTACCGTACCCGCAGCCCGGAAAACGTCATCGCGGAAATCGCGCACGCGAAGGAATATTTTCCCCAGGTGAAGGAATTTTTCTTCGACGACGACACATTCACCGACGATTTGCCGCGCGCCGAGGAGATTGCCAAGGGGCTCGGCAAACTGGGTGTCACCTGGTCATGCAACGCCAAGGCCAATGTGCCCTACGAAAGCCTCAAGGTGATGAAGGAAAACGGCCTGCGCCTGCTGCTGGTGGGTTTCGAGACCGGCAGCCAGCAAATATTGCTCAACATCAAAAAGGGCATGCACGTGGACATGGCGCGCCGCTTCATGGCCGACTGCCACAAGCTCGGCGTGGTGGTTCACGGCACGTTTATCATGGGCCTGCCCGGCGAGACGCACGAAACCATCGAAGAGACCATCCGCTTCGCCAAGGAAATCAACCCGCACACCATTCAGGTCTCGCTCGCCGCGGCCTATCCTGGAACCTATCTGCACAAACAGGCGATGGAGAACGGCTGGCTGCTTCCCGATTCCACGCATATCGTCGCGCAGGAGGGCTTCCAGGTCAGCTCGCTTAACTATCCACACCTGTCGCATGAGGAAATCTTCGCGGCGCTGGAAAAATTCTACAAGCGCTTCTACTTCCGCCCCAGCAAGATCGCCGAAATCACTTTCGAGATGATGCAAAGCTGGGAAATGACCAAGCGCCGGCTGCGCGAGGGCGTGGAATTCTTTCGCTTTCTTTACGGGCGGGAAGATCGGGTTTGAAGCGGCTCATCGTCACGGCTGACGACTTCGGCGCATCCTTTCCCGTCAACGAAGCAATAGAGCAGGCGCACCAAAACGGCATCCTCACCACCGCGAGTCTCATGGTGGGCGCCGCCGCAGCCCCGGACGCAGCGGAGCGCGCCAAGCGCATGCCCTCGCTCAAAGTGGGACTGCATGTGGTTCTGGTCTGCGGCCGCCCGCTTTTGCCTGCCGGCCATATTCCCGACCTGGTGGACGATCAGGGAAATTTCTCCACGCAACTTGTGCGCGCCGGGGTCAATTTCTTTTTCCGCTCCAAGGTCAGGCGGCAACTCGAAGCAGAAATCCGCGCGCAGTTTGCAGCCTTCCGCAACACCGGCCTTACGCTGGATCACGTCAACGCCCATAACCATATGCACGTGCATCCGACGGTGTTGAGCCTGATCCTCAAGGTGGGACGCGAATATGATGTGCGCGCGGTGCGTCTGCCGCGCGAGCCGTTTTTGAGCTCCTGGCGCGCCGCGCGCAACGCGCTGCCGCGGCGTCTTGCCAATTCACTGCTGCTCAACCCCTGGATGAGCCTGATGAAATGGCAGCTGAAAAAAGCGCGGGTCGCGCACAACGATTACA
Organism: Burkholderiales bacterium; assembly: GCA_035558075.1. Taxonomy (GTDB): domain Bacteria; phylum Pseudomonadota; class Gammaproteobacteria; order Burkholderiales; family JAHFRG01; genus JAHFRG01. Next base: position 916 of record DATMDB010000127.1, on the reverse strand, counting down.
TCTTCGGCATGAACGATACCGGACAGATGACTGAACAACGGGTGCTGGCTTTGCTCGCGCACCTGCCCCATGGCGTTTCAGAAATGTACTTTCATCCGGCCCTCTCCAAATGGGACGGGATGGATCCCGGCATGGCCGGCTATGCCTGCGAAGCAGAATTTCGGGCATTGACCAGCCCTGCCATCGCCAGCGCCCTGCGGCAGTATGATATTCAAAAAGTAAGCTTCAGCGACCTTACGTAAAAGTCAACCTAACGAAGCGCATGAATCCGGCGGTAATAGAATTAATGAACACGGCATCCTTATTGAGAAAGGTATGCGGATGCTAGACGCTGCAGGAAACAAATACCTTCTCGCAGTGGTGCGCATGGTTGAACTCTCCGCGCGTTTTGCCCGCTGGGTAGTCGGCGGCACCGCTCTGCTCACGGTAGTGTTTTTCTATTATGCGCTGACACATACCAGCATCGACACCGATCCCAACGAAATGCTAGATCCGGAGCTGCACTACCGTCAGCTGGAAGCGGATATGCAAAAAGCCTTTCCGCAGTTTTCCGATGTGATCGTGGCGGTAGTCGAGGGCGACAACGCGGATCGCGCTAATGAAGCGTCGCAAAAACTCATCGCGCGGCTGGAACAGGAAAAAAAGACACTCGAATGGATTTATGATCCGGAACAAACGGATTTCTTCTCGAAGAACGGACTGCTTTATCTCGACAAAAATGAATTGCTGCAGCTTTCCGACCGGTTGACCGAGGCAGCACCGTTTCTCGGTACGCTGGCCCGCGACCCGAGCCTGAGCGGATTATTCACATTAATCAGCCGCGCGCTTGACGAGAATCTGAGCCCTGATTATAGAGGGCGCCTGAAGAAAATGCTGGAAAGCATCAGCGGCATCATTGATGCACAACTGGCAGGCC
>DATMDB010000126.1:0-4445 GCA_035558075.1 Burkholderiales bacterium | reverse complement strand
CAGCGACTGACCGAACCGCCGCCCGAGCACGGTGAATTTGTTTTTCATCAACTGGCTGTTGGGAATGACCACCGTCTCCCCGTTGCCCGTCTCAATCGAGGTTGAGCGCCAGCGGATTTCCGCCACCCTGCCGGTCAGATTATCCACCTTGATGCAGTCGCCCACCTCGATCGATTTATCGAGCTGCAGGGCCAGGCCACCCAGCACATTGCCCAATGTGTCCTGCATGGCAAAGGCGATCACGCCGGTAATTACTGCCGAAGTTGTGATGATGCCACCGAGGTCGAGACCGGCGTAGCGAAGCTGCACCAGGCCCCATGCCGCATAAGCGATGATGATGACTAGATCTTCAACGATGCGCGCTGCCTGCAACCGAAGCAAAGGCAGAACAATGCGGAAAACAAATAAGCTTGTGAGTTTGATCGCCGCGATGCCGGTGGCGATGAGCATCGCCTCGTGCAATGCCGCGGTAATCACGCCGGAGAAAATAACGTGGAGAATTCCGGCAATCAGCATGCCAAAAAGGCTCACCAGGAAAAAGCGCAGCGTGCTCATTACATTGCGCCGTTCCTCAGGGCGGAAGTACAGTAGCAAGCCCGTCATGACAATCATGATGGCCAGCAGGTAAGGTGCTTCCTGGTGCGATAGCATCCCGCGCACTTGCTCGGTGATTGCCGTCCAATCCAAATTCATAATTGACTCTTTGCTGAAACCGGGTCAGTGTTTAAGGAACCCTGATTAAGTCCTCCGCAGATTGCGTTGCTGGCAAAATACGGATGGATGCAAGGCGCGCGACGAAGGTCGTAGCCGGGACTACGAAGCCGAGGAGCGCAACGATGCAGACGCCGCAGTTTGCCGCAATCCAGAGAGACAGTAGCTTTCCGGGCGGTCTGCTTTGTCGCTCGGCTTGCCAAGGGGGATGGCCATTGGCTGCGCCTCGCTTCGCGCATTCCATCCCGGAAAGCCGCCGTCGCAACCGCGCGGGACTTAATCAGGGTTCCTTAATTTACCACGACCGGCAGCGGGAAGCACGTGTAAGCACCCGTCGGGGTCGAGCTTGAATTGCGCGAATCAATCAAGGGCATGTGGTAGCGGTTGAGCGCGACGATCGCCGTAACCAGCACAAATAACCCGAGCGGTTATTGCGTATCTCTCAACCATTGGTTGACCTGAATCAGATCATCTTCCGTAAGTTGACCGGCGGCCGCTTTAAGTCGCAACTGGCTCAAAATATAATTGTAGCGCGCCTGAGCAAGGTCGCGCTTGGCGCTAAATAATTGCTGTTGCGCATTGAGTACATCAACACCCGTGCGCACCCCTACTTCCTGCCCGAGCTTAGTCGAATCAAGCGAACTCTGACTCGACACCAGCGCTTGCTCCAGCGCCTTCACTTGCGCCACGCCGCTGGTCACGCCCAAAAATGCCTGGCGTGTGGAGTAAATCACGCTGCGGCGGGCGTTTTCCAGGTCTTGCTGCGCTTTTTCCTTGTTGGCAATCGCCTCTCTCACCAGCGATTGCTGTCCACCGCCCTGGAAAATCGGCATATTGAGCTGGACCCCGATCAGTTTGGTGGTGATGTCGTTGCCCGCGCCGAAATTGGTGCTGCCGGACGCTGCCGTCTGGCTGTAGGAGCCGACCAGATCAATAGTCGGATAATGCCCGCCCCGGTTGCGCTCGACTTCCCGATTGGCGAATTCCAGCAGTGCTTCCTGCCCTTTGATTTGCGGACTGTTGGCCTGTGCAGCTTCCACCCAGCGCTCCATATCGTTGGGCTCGGGTAAACCCAAAGGCAGATCGGTGACGAGCGTGTTGAGCGACGCCGGAGCGGTGCCGATGATTTGCTGCAGAGTTTGCTTTTTTACCTCCAGGTCGTTCCGCGCGGCGATTTCCTGGGAAGTCACCAAGTCGAAGCGTGCCTGCGCGTCGTTGGTGTCCGTAATGGTCGCGGTGCCCACCTCGAAGTTGCGCTTGGCCGAGGCAAGCTGCTCGGCTATCGCGACCTTTTGTGCTGCTGCGAAGGTCACATTATCCTGCGCCGCCAGCACGTCGAAATACGCCTGCGAGACTCGCACAGTCAGATCCTGAGCCGCCACATTCAGTTGCGCGTCGCTTTGCGCTAGCTGCGATTTCGATTGCAGGTATTGGTCGATATTCTGCTTGCGAAATAGCGGCTGGGTAAGCGAAACCGTAATACCGTTGGTATTGAACTGATGCACCCCGCTTTGCAACACGGAATTCGGACCCCGCAACCGGACGTCAATGTCGTTATAAGTAGTGTTGCCGGAAAGGTTGACGCTTGGCAACAGCAGCGCCCGTCCCTGCGGCAGTTTTTCCTGTCCGGCCTGCCAAGTCGCGCGCGCGGAAGCGTATACCGCATCCTGCGAGAGCGCCTGCCGATAGATCTCCAGCAAGTCCGCAGCGTGCGCCGGGAGACCCAAACCTAAGCTCAAAGCTACGGGTAGCAAGTGATTCATGGCAGCATCCTACCGTAAAAAAACGGTACCCGGCCACCGTTTCTTTATTCTGTGCCGTGGATTCCGTCGAACAATATATCGAGATATGTCTCTAGGTAGCGCTCGACGTCAAGCGCTTTCCGCCCAAATGATTGCAGCGAGTGCTTCCACGTCAACATCAGCACGATAGGCGCGATCGCGATGCGCAACGCGCACTTGGTCTCCATTTTAATTTACATCCCGTAAAATTCCGCTGTCAAGCCAGCCGCAGGGGTGGGCGAATGCCGGACGCGCGGCTTAATGCGCTTCGGGTTTTGCCTGTATGCCGCGCAAAGTTTGCAAGGATGCGGTGAGATGTGGGCCGCCCAACTCTACCGCATGCTGGGCGGCGGCGAGTGCCTCGTCGCGCTTGCCCTGATCAGCTAGGCTTTGCGCCAGATTGTTGTACGCGACAGCAGATTCCGGGTGAATTGTGATTGCATTGCGAAACGCCTGTTCCGCCCAGTTCAAGTTTCCAAGCTTGTAATGAGTATTGCCCAGGCCGATCAAAGCAACGAGATCTTCCGGCCAGCGGTTAAGCGCCGTTTGATAAGCCGCCTGCGCTGCCGCGAACTTGCCGTTTTTTTCCAGCGCCAGCGCCGCGGTGAAGTAGCCCTCCTGTGTTGCAGTTGCCGGCAGCTTGTCGGAAGGGATCGCCAGCATCGCCCAGGAGCCGCCGCGTTGCCAAGTTCGCTGGAAAATACTTAAAGGCATCACCAGCCTGTGCTCAAGACCGGAACGCAAAATGATTTGCTCGCGCTCCAGATCGTAGCCGACCACTACCGCGTAATGCCAGACCGGATACCAGCTTAATCCGAGGTTCTGCAGCACGATTACCGGCGTTTCTGCAGCGACTTCAGTCAATACATCGGATAACTCCGGAGACAAGCGGTACGCCAGCATGCCATGGCGCCGCGCAGCGGCGAGCATTTCAGCTTGTAAGCTGCCCTTCCGCTGCGGCAGGTAGACTTGGGAGACAAGCGTTTCCGGGGTAATTTCAGTGCCCGCCGCACTCATTGCCATCGCGAGCGCCGCCGGCCCGCATTGATATTGTTGTTGCGGAAAAAATGGAACCGAGACGAGCTCCTGGTGCCGTGGCAACTGGCTATCGCGCAATACCGCCTGCGGTGCGGCGCATCCCACGAGCCAGAGGATAATAAAAAAAAGCCCGCTCGAGGAGGGAAACGGGCACGAAAACTTGAACGCACTACTATTTTTTAACCGGCCTGGTAAACGAAAATATTTTGGTGAAACCAAGTATGTCGGTAATCAACAGAATGATAAAAACAATTAACGCGGCTCCGATTATTTCGCCAATCACGCCTCCAGCGGGAAGTGAATCAAGCTTGCCGGCAAGGTTGCCAGCTTCATCATCGGTGAGTGCATTGACCCGCGCTTTCGCCTCATCGGGGCTGACGCCATATTGCTGCAACTGAGCCTGCACATCCTGGCGGTTCAAGAACGCCTGTATACGTTCCCGCTGTTCATTAGCATGCGTGGCGAGTACTTCATCGGTAGGCACCAGCGCGGCAGGAGCAGGGGCTACCTGCAACAGCAAGCCAGCAATCAAAAGACAGGCCACAAAACGGCTAACATAATTCGGCATATTCACTCCTTATGTTAATTGTTCCGCGGTTTTCCCCGGGACCTGCCTTGGCTTGGCCGAGAGATTCTGAATCGGGCCAACCGCCGTTGCGGCCTTGCCCATAAAGTCTTGCACTTGCACATTGCGTGTCCTCTTCAGCAGACTGGCGTAGGCATTGGTGCGTGGCTGCATTACAGCAGTTCTGGCACTGCTCATCACGCTGCCTAATTTCATTCCCAGTAAACCGGCGATTTTTCCCCAACCCATGCCCCCCATTTTCAATTGCAAAATGCCGGGAAGCTTGAGGGTATTTCCGGAAAGCGGGCTGCTGATTGTTCCCCCGACCAGCGCTGCTTGCAATTGATGCG